>CAYPUP010000224.1:0-4422 GCA_964413795.1 uncultured Ignavibacteriales bacterium | reverse complement strand
TAAACAGAAGTCCCATGGCCAAAAGCAGGATGGCCAGAGAGGTTTGTATCGCAAAGGTTTTACCAATTCGTTTGTAGCCTAAATATATAAAGGGCAAGTTAAAAACGACAATGAAAAGACTAATGTTGATGTGTGAGATTTCATGCAGCAATATGGAGATTCCGGTTATTCCTCCATCCATAAATTGGTTGGGAATCATGAACCCTTTCATGGCAAATACAGCCATCGCTGCACCAACTACAATCTGGAGCACATTCTTTGGATTCCCTATTTCCTTCCAGATAATTTGATCGTTTTTATGCTTACGTAACATATCTGACTAGATATTTGATTTATTGATGATAAAGCAACTTTATCATTTCTTTATATGGAGATCCCATTTGGCTGAATCCTGTTTTATTATTAACAAAACCAGCTATCAATGGCTTAGTTACTACCCTTTTTTTTATAAACAATCACAACGATCATTATATGAGTGCAATGATAAGGCTTATTTCTTAATTGGAATCGTTCTAAATTAAATATTTATATCATTCTTTGTAAAGAAGTTGCATGTTGGGTTACTCGTTTATAGTAAGTTGTTCTAATTAAATATTGCGGGTTTTTGTGATGTGGATTCAACCTTTCAGGTTTTTTCCAACCTGAAAGGTTAGAGAACCCCGGATGCCAAAAGAAAAAGCGGAAACCTGTCCGTTGACAAATTCCCGCTTCGAATAAAGTACAGAAAACCTTATTCCTCAATGGACTCTTTCCGTAAATCGTAGAGTTTTTTACCGCCATAGGCCGCACCCAGGCCCAGAAGAATAAACAGGCCGCCACCAATGGGAGCGCCGGCAGGCGCATTGCCTGTTTCTCCATGGTCAGAAGGAGGTGGTGGAGGTGGTGGTGGAGCATCCTGAGCCAGCAAGAATGTACTGGTGAAAGTGAAACTTACGATGATTAACAGTTGGACGAAACTCTTTTTCATGGTTCTAAATTTTTGAGGTGATTAGTTGATGAAGACTTTTATGTTTTTAACCTGGTTGTTGCTTTGCAAACGAACAATGTAAATACCTGTGGGCAGGCTGAGTTCTTTTCGATGCAAACCAGTACAATTGAGTTGTTCGGAATACATCTGACGACCCTGGATGTCGTAGAGGGAAATTTGGGCTTCACCCGGGTTATTTTGCACATAGAGATTGTTGTTATAAACGTAAGCGTTTATTTGATTGAGTTCAGTGGATTCTTCGATACCAACCGGGCTAAAGTGGATCTCAAAACGATCAGAATTGTCCTCCACCAATGCAGAGAACGAAAAGTGTGGTGCATCTTTGAGATTGTACTTTAGATTTGTCTTTTTATCTAACAACTGGATGTAATCTAAGGAGTCAAAATAAAAGATCAGATTATAATTTCCATCCGCTCCTGCCTGAAAACTAACAGGAACTATGTTGTTTTCAGATATAGAATTTAAAAAACTAATGGAATATTCTTTACTTTGTTTTTTTAGAAAAATTGAGGGAGCTGTTGTAAGAAAACTGAACATTTTGGCTGCACCTCCAATGGCACTCTCATGATCAAATTCTAGTATAGCTTCGTCAGAACCATAATTTTCCTCAGAAGTTACTAATATTTTTAAAATATTACCAGTAGTTTCTGTGTTCTTGAGCCAATTTGAAGCTCCATCATGAACCCTTACATTATTGTCCATAATTAAATTACCATTATCACTTGCGCTAACGAAAAAGCCTTGCATGGGAGGAATATACTGTGTTACTGAGTTTGTTCCGGTTGTACCTGCTGAATTAAACGTACCAAAATTGTTTGCGGTCTGATTCCAAATGTACATATCATATCCACCACCATTCGAAACCAATGAAGTGCGCGTCCAACCAGAAACTGCTTTCCAGTCTATTGAAGATGGATATGGATTTCCTACCAGATTTGATCCAGAATAGGTATCCGTTCCAGTTTTTGTAATAGCAACAGTCTGTTCTCCATTGTTCAATACTCCGGCAAAAGATTTTGAGGGGTTTGTTGCCTGATAGGCAATCATATATCCTTTTCCTTCGATAAAATTATTGTCCACATTTGCAGTGACCCAGGTTGGGGGAGTGGTGGAGTTTTTAAAGTTGACATAAATACTTGTAGGTTCGTACCAGGTATAGAAGTCTTCATTAGCTGTAAAGACTTCAGGCACAAATTCATTTTGTATTGCCTGATCAACTACGGGTGATGAAATTAAGTGCCAATCCCAGGAAGAACCTGTAAAATATCTTTGA
Organism: uncultured Ignavibacteriales bacterium; assembly: GCA_964413795.1. GTDB lineage: Bacteria > Zixibacteria > MSB-5A5 > GN15 > FEB-12 > DAOWMZ01. The sequence continues at coordinate 2,161 of CAYPUP010000224.1, read as the reverse complement.
ATGGTAACATCAACCGATCCACCACCAATTAACGATCCTGTACCTACAATATCGGATTCAATAACCAGACCTGAAGTTCCTGCCGAGTTAGTAAGAGTACCTGATATCGTTGCTTGACAAGTTGAAGATAAAGCTAATGACATGTCAAGAGGAATTATTAATATTGGATCAGGATCCACATGTAAAACGGAACTTACAATTGCAGATACGCCCAACGTTTTACTATTATTTCCAGAAAGAATCAGTGTAGAGTAACTTAGAGGGGATGATATACTATTAGCATCAATTACTAAAGTTTGAGCTCCTGAACGACCATATTCAACAGTCCCATTAAAAGCTATTGTACGTGCTTGGATTATAGGGGACACGCCAGTCAAAAAAAGTTGTCCATTTATAATAAATGAACTAGCTGGATTACCAAGACTTCCGGTTCGCTGAACAACATAATTCGAACTTGCGTTAGAAATTAAGATAGCATTTACTCCTACAGTTACATCTCCACCATTCGTACCATCATCAGCACTTAAACTGTTAGACCCAACATCAAATATTCCCGAGACTAAATTCCAAGATTTGGCTTTTAGCCCTGTGCCTGCTGTTGCAGTTTGCCCACTATTCATATTAATTTCAATAGCAAAACCAGTTGAAGTTGCACCCCATTCTCCTGTATTTGTTAGAACTCGTGAATTACCTACAACACTTAACTTTCCTGATGATGAGGTAATGAAAGAGCTGTTTAATGTAGATGTTGATGTTTGTCCTGAATAGAATGTATCATCGGCCCCTATAGCGATTATTGCGGTGCCAGTATATGCTCTTAGTTTTCCACTTACTTCAAGAGTATTTGCACCAATTTCAATTACACCAGTCTTGTTGGCGTTTAAGTTTTTACAAGCTGCCGTTGCAACATTAATGGTTATTGTATGTCCTTCTTGAACATAGATATTATTAGCAGATGAAGGAGGTGTCCCGGTATCTGACCAAGTGCTACTTGATCTTGTTTGCCAGGTTGAGGCATTATCCCAATTACCCGTAGATTTGGTTCGATAATCTCCATCTTCTGCAATCTGACTAAATAAGTTCCCCACAACCATCATCATCAGCAACATCCCTGTTGCTTTTAGTAATTTTTTTTTCATAGCTTTAAAAATTAATTAATAAATCGAAATATTGTTATGTTTTTAGGTAATGAAACAAAAGGGTTATTGTCTGATTGTTAACCGGTTTTAACTTATTATTAAGTTACTGTCCGGCTAAAATATACGAACGTTGGCAAGGCACCAGGCGTCTGCAATAAATCGATTTCAGGGATCGGAGAATTAGATAATACACTACACGACAGCAAGGTTATCCGCCATTGGTAACCTGCGTCACTCGATTTTAACTTCCGAGTCCAATAAAATAAGGGATGTCGCCCCAAGGGGGACAAAATAGAAAAGGCGTTTCATGGAACTTTATTTTTGGGTTCAATACAATACAAATTAGCAGGTTATACTTGGTAGAAGTATCGGTAAAGCACAAAAATAAATCAATAAATAAAAAAAAGCAACTAATTTAACATTAAATTTTGGTTAGAAAGAGGAAATGGGGAAATCCCTCTCGTCAGCCTACCCACGGTAGGTAGGCGTTTCACGCCTGCCGGCAGACGAGTGCAACACGGATGTGTTGTTATTTATACTAAACCCTTTTGATAGTACCACCTTATATTTCAAAAGGTTCTATTCAATTTCCCTTACCTGCATACAGCACTTTCATCTTTTTTCGCACCACCATGCCAATGGCTGAAGGCACAACTGTGAAATGCAAGGGAGAGTGTCCCAGCGACTCACCATCGGTCTCCAGAAAGGCTTTGTGTGTGGGCGAAGAGGTCAGGGTAAACTCTTTTCCGGTAAACGTTTTCACCTCCTCCATCTGAACGAAGGTTCCATCGTACACTTTGTGAATGCTGCGCAGCACCTTGGCCTTCGACATTTTTTTGATGATAGTGACATCAAACAGTCCGTCGTTGGGAATGGCATTGGGCAATTGTTTCATACCCCCTCCATTGTATTTGCAAATGCCAATGCTGACGCTGAAAATATTACCTGAAAAAAGTGATGCTCCATCGCTTTCAATATCCAGATGAATGGGATGAAACTCAAACAGGCCGGTCACCAGGCTG
>CAYPUP010000223.1:0-4471 GCA_964413795.1 uncultured Ignavibacteriales bacterium | reverse complement strand
TGAAGGGAAAATCAGATTCGGCCTTCAGGCGGTAAAAAATGTCGGAGGCGCACCGGCAAAGGCAATTATGGATGAACGGATGAAAAACGGGCCATATCATGAACTTGCCGATCTGGTCGGCCGAGTTCCTCTTAAATCTCTAAATCGCCGGACATTGGAATCTTTGGTTGCCGCAGGCGCCTGCGACTCTCTCCCCGGCAATCGGGCTCAAAAATACAGCACTGTCGAAGCTATGCTTGAGTATGGCCACAAGGTTTCCGCAACCAACAACTCCCATGACCTCTTTGCCGATTCATCAGGAACAATTACCAGGATCGCTCCGGTCTTACCGGATATTGAAGAATGGTCGTCTTCGCGCAAATTGACCGAAGAAAAATCGATGCTTGGATTTTATATATCCGGACATCCTTTGGACAAGTACCGGGATGAGCTAAAATCTTTTACCACATTTGCTACCGACCGCCTGGGTCAGGTGGCTGATAACAAGGAAGTTACGCTGGGGGGAGTGGTTGCCGCAGTAAAAACCATGATCGATAAAAAAGGGAACACAATGGCTTTTGTTACCCTCGAAGATTACACCGGCACTTCCGAACTGATTTTATTTTCCGATTGTTATGATAAGAGTAAGGATTATATTGGGGTTGACCAGATGGTGTTAATTACCGGCCGGGTTTCCACCCGAGAAGGAGAAGCCCCAAAAATAATTTGCAATGAAGTTCTCCCTCTTGAAAAACTTGCGGAACGATTTAACTGCCAATTGGTTATAAAGATAGATAAAAATTGTTCCGATAATCTGATTGAACAGGCCTTGGAGAATTTAAAAAATTACCGGGGAAATACTCCGGTTTTATTAGCAGCCAGAGAAAACGGCTCGGAGGTTTATATTAAATCCCGCAAATATTCAGTACAGCCTGACTTTGCCCTATTGAATAGTCTAAAAGAAATTTTAGGCGAATCCAGTGCATATCTAAGGCCAATTAACAAAAGAGAAAATTTTAGCTAACGATAGGATTTTTTATGACGTTTTTCAGACAACTTATGTTATCGATGGTGTTTGCATTTTTAGCGGCAGGTTTGGTATTTGCCGATGGAGAGACAAAAAAAAATGAAGCTGATTCTACCCAAAATGCAGAAGTAAAGAATGCAGAAATCGACTGGATATCTTACGACGAAGGTCTGGCTAAAGCCAAAAAAGAGAGCAAGCATGTTTTTATAGATTTTACTACCTCCTGGTGCGGCTGGTGTAAAAAGATGGATAAAGAGACTTTCAGCCGTCCGGAAGTTATTGAGTTGGTAAACAAGTATTTTATCCCGGTCCAGGTTGACGGGGACTCTAAGGATACACTTGATATCGAAGGTTTTAAAATTACTGAACAGAATCTGACCAAAAGTGAATTCGGCGTCCGCGGTTATCCTACTTTCTGGTTTTTAAAATCAGACGGTACCAAACTGGGGAATATCTCCGGTTACAGGGATGCTAAATCTATGATGGATGCTCTGGTATATGTAAAAAATGCAAAATACGACACAACCAAAGCCAGTGCACCTTCAACTGGAAAATAGCAAAACTCTAATTATATTGTTGAACATCAAAAATATCTTAAATTGAAAGAACAACGATGATGAATAAGATTTTCACAATTTGCATTTCAATTATTTTTGTCTGCCTGATGATGGGCTGCGGAAGCGATCAAAAAGAAACCGACTCAAAACTTCAGGCTAAGGAACAAGCACAGCCGCAGGCAAACCAGACCGGAATAAAAATCGAAACTATGTATTTTGAAGCTCCGGATGTCGATGGTATCGCTCACAGCTCCACCGAATGGATCGGCAAAGGGCCGGTAGTAGTGAACTTCTGGGGCACCTGGTGTCCACCCTGCCGCAAAGAAATCCCCGACCTGGCTCGGCTCTATGCTGAGTATAAAGATAAAGGAATAAAAATCATCGGTGTTTCGTTAAACGATACGGCCGAGAAAGTAAGATTATATTCTGAGCAGAATAACATGAGCTGGGTTCTGCTGGTGGGTGACCGAGCCATTGCAGTTAAGTATAATATACAGAGTGTCCCGACCACATATTTCTTCAACAGTGAAGGCAAACTTGTTCAGGAGTTTCAGGGACTTCGGGATTACGATTCCTTCAAAAAAGGATTTGAATTAATTTTGTAGGCGATGCACTCTATACTCTAAATAACTAAGCTGCTTTTTTTAAATTAAAGCAGCTTTTTTATTTGCGAATAGAACCCTTGGCTGCTTGTAAGTTGTTGCTAACAAATTTCATACAAATAATTCCCGCTATATTCGGATTTTAGTAGTCATTATAATTCCTTGTAAAAATCGAGAAAATTGATATATTATATTTATAAATTGCAGGATTTATATAGTGTTTTAAAAATACTGCTCGGATCAAATTGTACCGACGAATTTATAGTAATATTTTTTGACTATAAAAATAACTTTAATGGAGAAAAATATGAAATATTATCTCAAATCTTCAATATTAACTTCAATCGCTTTTATCACAGCTTTGTTGTTTTCCGTGTCACCACAATTACAGGCACAATGCCCGGCCGATGGAGATGTCAATGGGGATGGCATCACTCTAAGTATCAATGATATGACTTTTTTGGTTAACTTCTTATACAACTGCGGCCCTATACCCCCGGATTTATTTAAAGCTGATCTAAACGGTGATTGTATAGTCGATACTAATGATGTTCATGTCTATGAAGAATACTTTGCTATCGGTCTGCTTGCCTTTGCCCCTTATGGCGGTTATCCGGTTGAAACCTGCTGCGAACCTGTTGTAATTCGAGCTGATATTATCGCTGTGCTATTTGGGATGCAGCATATCAGTAGGGGATCAGCCTGCCTGGAAGCGATAGATGACACTCTGCACATTACCGATCTTAATATGTCACCCGGTTTATATCAAAACGGTTTTGATGCCAAACCTTTGATGCTACCCGGATTCAAGGGATGGAACTGCCGCTTTGCAGAAGACCCTTTATTACCAGTGGATGCTTCGATTTTAACAGATTTCACCGGTATTGTCCAGGGCAACCCGGATCAATTTGTTGCTTCTTTAAGACAGGACAAACGCCCCGATGGAAAATGGGATATCTGGGTTCAGGCTCTTCCCGGAGTGTATCAGATTAATGGCTATCTTGGTGGTAATGCTATCCGGCAGGATCGGGGTTCATGGACAACAAATAATACTGCCTGGGTAAATATCGGTACTTTGGGAACCAAGGTTAAAGGGCCAAACAACGGCCCCTATGATATGTCTCTGGCTAACATGGATGATGCCGGTAAAATTGATATCTGTTTCGGAACCGAAGACAGCGCCCTGTGGACCTGGGAGGATGATGGGATCATAAATCAGCTTGTTACCACAGTCTCATTCCGAAATATTGATCCCGATCATGTCTGGATTCAGGATATATCCGGTTTATCACAATTTGGTGAAAATTTCTCATTCTATGCAATTGCAAATGAAAACTACACCTTCTCAACTGAGAATTACAATATTACTAATATCGGCAATGCTGCCATTGATTATTTACCCGCATCATATTATACTGTTGCCACTCAAGACGCAACAAAGCCTTATGGATTGGCTTTCAGGCCCGACCCAACTACTCAACAAAACTATGATTACACCTATATTCTTTTATATGAAGATCCTTCCACACCTGTCAACGGCTCTTATATGTGCTCTGCTGTCAATGAATCATTCCCGGCTGAATCATTTTTTGATATTTTTGCAGCCGGAACACCTCCGCCTTCTCCTGATTTCCCGGCTGAATCATTTTTTGATGTCTATTATTCCATGACCCAGGAAAAATTTTCGCCATCGGAGTGGAATGTAAAAGTCTTTTCTAACATACCAGCCACATATACTGTTGAGGCGAGTCTTGATGGCACTGTTCTATTTACCAGTGCACCAGTGCCGGCTATCGGAAGTTATGTCGATATTGGAACTGTTGGGAGTTCGACAAAAACTCCTGATTTTGGTCCTCATCCTTATCGAACAGAAATTTCAAATGATTCCGGTATAATATCTTTAGAACAACCTGATTCAATAATTTATAATTGGCCATCTGAAAGTGTAATTGATTTAAAGATCGATAAACTCCAGGTAATTATTCATCATAGTCCTTTAGAATTTGATCTAATTCCCGCAATAACCGCAAAGAACATTCCTGCATTTGATATTCATGCCGAGAGTGGCAAAAATTCCTGCTGCAACCACGACGGAATTCGTGGTGATGCCAATCTTGATGGTGCCATTCTGGTTGATGATCTCGTATTGCTGGTTAACTACCTGTTCAAGGGTGGTCAACCGCCGACTTGCATTGAAGAGGGCGACGCTAACGGCAGCGGATTTATTTTGGTAGATGATTTAACACTATTGGTTAATTATCTCTTTAAGAGCGGTCTTCCGCCGGTTGCCTGCCCCTAACACCAAC
>CAYPUP010000222.1:0-4475 GCA_964413795.1 uncultured Ignavibacteriales bacterium | reverse complement strand
CATTTTCGGGGATACGGCTCAAAGCAGATCGACGATTATATTCCACTTTATCCGCCAGATCGGCTTTCGCCGAAGTTACCGACCAATAACGATGTCCGCCGGGAAATCGTTTTTTGTGAAAATCAAGATAGCAGCCATCGCCGGGGTAGCCATGCTCACCCGACCAGACCAGAAGTCCGGTTTCAGGATCGCGGGTGAAAATCGCAGTCGGTTTTTTCCCTTGGGGGGCTGATGATACCAAATAGACCTCACGCGGCGTTTTATCTTTTTCTTCTTTGCGGGGCGTATATTGTTTTTCAAATTGTCCCCAGAGAAGTTTAAGGGCTTCAAAGCGGTCAATATATACGCCAACCGATTTACCCCCTTTGAGCAGAACCGAATCAATTATAAAATAGTCAATTCCATTTTCAGTAAGAAATTCGTCCGATCCCTTGCGAAGATAACTTTTGGTTTTCCCCTGAATCGGTACCGGGGGAGTCCATTTGTAGCGGGGGCGGAAAGCGCATTCCGGCAGCCACTGCCCTTTGGGATCACGGTTAAAATGCTTGCGGTAATTTTTGACGGCCATTTTGGTTTGAACCTGCAGGGATTCATCGCGGGAAAGAAGTGGGTAGTAGCCATGAGTGGCGCCGCAGGTGATAATTTCAAGGTACCCATTATCCTGTAGTTTTTTGAATTCGTTCAGAATATTCCGATTGCAATTATTAAACATTTCCAAAGCGTTGGAATAGTATTCCACCCAAAAATAAGCGTTTTTCAGCATGCCTTGCTGATCGTATTTAATAAATTCTTCAATGTCATGCCTGGCGGCTTCGATTTTCTGATTTAAGTATTCAACAAATTCTATTTTAAAAGAATCATCAGCTAACTGTTCACATAGAACCGGAGAAAGGCCCATTGTCAGTTTAGGTTTGTAGCCTTCACTAACCAGTTCATTTAAAACTTTTATTATAGGGAGATAGGTCTCTGCCGAGGCTTCGCTCAACCAGTCGGTTCCATGCGGCCATTTTCCATGAGAGAGAACGTAGGGGAGATGTCCATGCAATACAAAAGCAAAATATCCTTTGCTCATTTTTCATCCTCACTACGACTTGTACTGGATTCAAACCCGATATGTTTGCTGGGCTGGTTAGGATCACTTTGTAATTTGATTTCACCGAATTTCTCTTCGAATCTTTTAATATTTTCGGATAAGGCTTTATGCAGAGCCTTAACATTCATCGGCGCCATAATAACACGGGATAAAACTTTTGCTTTTTGCATAGCCGGCATCATCCGGGCAAAATCTAAAATAAATTCATTTGGCGAAAATAATATCATAGCCAGATTTGAATAAACCCCTTCTTTGGCATCTTCATCAAATTCGACTCCTATTTGTTGTCTTTGAGGCATTTGCTCCATTTTATTAAACTCCTTAATTTTTCATTTAATTCACTTGTGGTAAACATAGTAATGTAATATATTCATTTTTCAAACAAAAGAATAAGGGTGTGTTTCGCCTTTTTTGAAATTATTGAATTTTGAGGTATTGTGCAGTTAAAACCGGAAAGAATCGAGACGATTTTAGAAACAATCGGAAACGCCAAAGTTCTTATTTTAGGCGATATAATGCTTGATGAGTATCTTTTAGGTTCGGTTCATCGTATTTCACCCGAAGCTCCCGTTCCGGTGGTGGAAATTAGCTCAAGCCGGATTTTATTAGGCGGAGCGGCCAATGTTGCCGCCAATATCAAGGCTCTTGGGGATGAACCAATTTTGCTGGGGACGGTCGGCGAAGATGACGCGTCGATAAAATTGACCCAGCTTCTCAAACAAAAGGGGATATCCAGCTATTTTTGCCTGCACGACACTTCCCGCCAGACAACAATAAAAACCAGAATCCTGGCCCATAACCAGCAGGTAGTAAGAGCGGATAGAGAAAATCGCCATGAGTTGGATAAAGATATTGAAAAAAAAGTTTATCAGAGATTTTTATCCGTCTCTGATGAAATAGGTGCGGTGATTATTTCCGATTACGGCAAAGGAGTAGTAACTTCTTCTTTATTGGAAAAAGTTATCAGGATTTGTGAGGAGAAAAATATTTTTATCGGCGTTGATCCCAACGAATCACGTTTTGCCAATTATCGCAACGTTTCTCTGATAACTCCTAACCATCATGAAGCCGGGTTTGGTTATGGCCGGCGCATCATCACCGAGCAGGATTTATATGAAGTCGGCAACGGGCTGCTTGTACAGTTGAATGCCAAATCGATTTTGATCACACGCGGTAAAGACGGCATGTCATTATTCCAGACCGGCAAAGAAGCCACTCATATCCCTACTTTTGCCCGCCAGGTCTTTGATGTTACTGGAGCCGGTGATACGGTTATTGCGACATTTGTGTCAGCTGTTTGCGCCGGGGCTGATCTTGTCGAAGCGGCTTTAGTCTCTAATGCCGGAGCCGGTTTGACAGTAGCTGAAGTTGGTACGGCATCGGTTACCAAAACCCAGCTTTCAAAAGAATTGATGAGAAATATGAAAAATGGAAATTTAGTTACAACAAACGTTAGTTTGTAATAGTATATTTTCAAAATTAGCTTTTAAAATCAAATGTGTCTCAATAGAATTCTCAATATATCTCAAATATCATCCATATTAAAAAAACATCAAAAGAATAACGATACGATCGTTTTTACCAATGGTGTTTTTGATATTCTCCATCGCGGGCACGTCGAATATTTAGCCAAAGCAAAAAAACTTGGGGATGTTTTGATTGTCGGTCTGAACTCTGACGCCTCAGTCAGAAAATTGAAAGGGAAAGGACGCCCGCTTCAAAAACAATATGATCGGGCAGTAATTCTTCTTGCCCTTAAAGCGGTTGATTATGTGGTTATTTTTGGTGAAGATACGCCTGACAAGCTTATTAAAATGGTTAAACCTGATATTCTGGTAAAAGGGGCTGATTACAAAATCTCTGAGATAGTCGGGGCTGATTTTGTGAAGTCTTATGGCGGGGTTGTTAAAAGGATAAAACTCACCAGGGGAAGATCAACCAGCAGCATTGTGTCAATTGCCCAATCGGCTGAGGGTGAAAAGATTAAGAAAAATAAATAGGCACTTGCAATTTTTTAATACGAAATCATTTTATTTATAATTTAACTCGCGTAGAAGTGGGGCTTGTCTCCACCGGCGACACAAAACCGGCATCAAAGCGATTAAATTGAAAACATATTTACTTGAAGCAACCCACTTGCGTTTTATATTAACAGAACCTACTTTAGTATATATGTTTGAAGTAATTAAAAAAGAAGAAATGTCTCTGACTGAAATTCTTTGTAATCAGGGTTATTGGCCAGCACTTGCGGAACGGTTTTTAAGTGAGGGTAAATATTCCCGCACAGTTGAAGTTTGCAAACAACATCTCTCGGAAGATTTCAATCTGGTGTCGGGACGGATAATTTATGGCAAGGCATTATTTTTTGCTGGTCAGATGGACTTGGCGGAAGAAAATTTTTATCGTGTCCTTGCTTATGATCCGGATAACATTGTCAGTCTGAAATTTTTAGGTGACATAAAATTCACCCAGGGTGATGATATTTCAGCTATGGCATTTTATACCAGAGTTCTTGAAATAGCCCCCAGTTGTCGGGGATTAAATTCACCCCTCAAACATAAAACCGAATCGGCAACAAAAACGGTGACACTGCAGCGCAAACCGGAAAAAGCTGCCATAAAAAAAGAAACAAATTTGAGAGAAATACCGTTTTATACTGAAACAATGGGAGATATCTATCTTGCTCAGGGACATAACCGGTTAGCTGCACAGGTTTACCGAACTCTGGCAGATAAAAATAATAACCCCCGATTGATGGATAAATTGGATAAATTAGAAAAAGAGATAAATAAAAAGGATTGATTTATGTCATCAAAAAGAATTGAAGAAGTCAGGAAAAATTTAGAAGCTCAAAACATCGATGGCTTGATTATCACTAACTATGATTGGATGGACAAAAGAGCCAGCCTTTTGCGCTATCTTTGTGGATACAGCGGCTCGACCGGATTGTTGATAATTGGACCGAAAAGAGCTGATTTTTTCACGGATTTCCGCTATACCGGCCAGGCTTCCAAAGAAGTAAAAGGGGCAAAAGTAAATATTGTCCCTGGTGATGCCATGGAAGCCCTTAAAGAGTATAAGCATCTGATCCAGAAAAATTGGCGGCTTGGTTATGATTCCACCCATTTTACTATGGCTAACCAGAGTAAAATGAGACATATCTGGCCGGATGTATTGTTGGTTAAAGCTGATGAAGTCATTTCTGAGACAGGCTGGGTGAAAGACCAAAGTGAACTAAATGACCTTCAGAAAGCGGCCGATATTTCCGATCGCGCTTTTGAACTAATTTTCCCCATGATTAAACCGGGCATTAGAGAAAATGAACTTTCAGCCGAGCTTGAATACCAGATGATAATGTTAGGTTCTGAAGTGGCAGCTTTTG
>CAYPUP010000221.1:0-4484 GCA_964413795.1 uncultured Ignavibacteriales bacterium | reverse complement strand
AGAGATTAACTTCAAAGCCAGTCCCCCAGCGAATACTACCAAAATACATATATAGCGGAATGGCGCAGATAAATGTCAATACTATCCAGCCCAGAGTAACAATGGCATATCCTTCCCGAAGCCCCTGATATTCTTTGCCGCTTCTAAACAGAATTACTAATGCTGAACCAAAAACAACCGCTATGGCTATAGATACCAGAAAACCAGTAACCTCTATCGACTGCATAATCTCAGAAAACGGAATATGCCGGTTGTCCCAGATAGCAATTCCCAGAGGAGCAAGCAAAATCACACCCATAATCTGCATGATTTTACCAATGGAATATCCGACTGCTGTTTTATGCATAATATCCCATAAAACTACTTTTTACCTTTGAATAGTTTTGTAAGAAAGGGAAGATCTTTGTGTCTGGAAATCATGATGACATGGTCATTTACATCAACAACTGTTTCACCATTGGGGATGATCATCTTATTTCCCCTGACAATAACGCCGATGATCGACCCTTTTTTTAATTTGTTGGCAATTTTCTTAACAACACAGTCAGCCATAAAACTGCCCGGTTCGACCGTAAAACGGACCGCCTCAATATCGACATCAGTAAGCTTAACAACCGCCCCGATTTGTCCCCGGGATATTATTTCCAGAATTTCCCTGGCTGTTATCAGGCGGGGATTTATCACATGGTCAATTCCAATCGAATGAAACAGCTTATCATGGCGAGATTCGGTGCTGATAGCAATTACTTCGTGTGCCCCCTCCGCTTTTGCCAGTATCGATGAAAACATATTGTACTCGGGCGTATCGGAGATCGAGATAAAAAAGGAAGCCCGGTTAACATTCATCTCCCTGAGAATGTCAGCATCGGTGGCATCCCCTTCGATTACCTGCACGCCGCTGAGCAAATGGGCTGCTTTTCGGGCATGTTCGAGATTAGGATCAATAAGAGTAATGCTGTAATTTTCTTTTTCTATAGTTTGAGCTAATTCCAGAGTAGAATATGAATTCCCGGTTATTATTATTTTACGATTTTTTGTTCTTTCGATATTTACAAGCTGCAAAAATCTTTCGAGCGACTCTCTTGGAAATAACGTATATAAAATATCCCCCGGCTCAATTATCGTATCACCGCTGGGAATCATTCCTTTGCCATCGCGAACAATAGCTGCAAATAGAACTACATCAGCAGCCAGATTCTGTCTGATTTCCATCGGAGTCTTATGGGCCAGCTCCATATCTTCGGTGACACGGTATCCACGAAGCAAAATCTTCCCGTTTTCAAAATTAGCGGATTCAACAGCATGAGGAGTATTCATAAACTGAACGATATGATCTACCAGCGCTTTCTCAGGGTGAATAACCGATGTTATCCCTAATTTTTCCAAATTTAGATATTCGTTCTCCTCGGAAAATTCCCTGTCTCTTAAGCGGGCAATGCGGCGGGGAACGTTATATAAGGCGGCAATGGAACAGACTACTATATTCACTTCATCATTAGTGGTTACAGCCAGTACCATATCGGCTCCCTTAATCCCTGCTTCCCGCAAAAGCTGAGGTGATGATCCCGAGCCGTTTATTATCTGCATATCCAGTTTTTCAGATAGTTGCTGGCACAATTTCGGATCAAGTTCAATCAGAGTCAGGCTGTGCCCTTCGTTTAAAAGATGCTCGGCTAATGAAAATCCGACCACCCCTCCCCCAACTATGATAATACGCATATATAAATCACTTTCATATTTATCCGCCTTACAAAGAAAAAGCTTTTCTTCTTTCTAAATGTGGATTCAGGCGGATCCAAAATCAACAAATTGTTTGGTAGTGTAACTTAGTAACTTTTCATAAATCATCAAGCAGATTTAGAATGAAATTAAGAAATAATAGTTAATATTAAAAATAATTGAAGCGGGCTGGAAGGATTCCTACCCGCTCAATACTCCTGTGAATGACGGTTCAAAGTAATTCTAATAAGAATTAAAAACCGTAAATCTCGCCGTATTTGGCGTTCATATAATTAACCAGCGGCTTATAATCCAGCGGCTTTCCTGTCACTTTTTCACAAAGTTTCGTAGCCCTGTATTTCTGGCCATGTATATGAATTTTGCTGCGGAGCCATTCTCTCAATTTAAGATATTCACCCCGTTCAAACTGCTCATACAGATCCGGCATCTCTTTTAATGCTTGGTTAAAGAAACAGGCCGAATAAAGATTACCCAGAGTATATGTCGGGAAATATCCGACTAATCCTGCTGACCAATGGACATCCTGCAGACAACCGTTGGAATCTTTATCAACTTCGATGCCAAAATATTTTTTGAAGCGTGAATTCCATTCACCCGGTACATCAGCCGGCTTAAGTTCTCCGGTCAGTAAAGCTCGCTCCAGTTCAAAGCGAAGAAGGATATGAAGATTATAAGTCGCTTCATCCGCCTCTACTCTGATATAGGAAGGGATCACATTGTTAATAGCAGCATAAAAGTCATCCAGTTTGACACCGGCCAGTGATTTCCTGAACAACCGCTGAGCCTGCGGGAAGTAATACTTCCAGAATGATTTGGAACGGCCGACCTGGTTTTCCCACATTCTTGATTGTGATTCATGAATCCCAAGTGATACCGATTCACCCATCGGCGTACCAAAATGAGTCGCCTTATCCAAACCGGACTCATAGAGGCCATGGCCGGCTTCATGCATAATCCCAAAAAGAGCATCATTTAATCGATTAGGATTATATCTCGTTAAAATTCGGGTGTCTCCGATACCTATTCCAGTGCAGAAAGGATGAGTAGTAATATCCAGACGCCCTACATTAAAATCAAAACCCATCGAGGCCGCCACCATTTCACCGAATATTTTCTGAAGTTCAACATCATATGCCCGTTCGATTATAGAAACATCCGGCTTTTTAGGGGCATCTTTGATTTTCTGAAGGAGAGTGACAAGTTCATTCCTGAGATTCTTGAATACTTCCACTACATCATCAACCGTGGCTCCCGGTTCATAATCATCCAGCAAAGCATTATAGGGTTCACCTTCGTACCCGTAAGCTTCAGCTTGTTTCTTTTTCAGACCCATTACCTTTTCCAGCCAGGGAAGGAATATTTTAAAATCTGATTTCTGGCGGGCTTCTACCCACTTTTCATTGGCTAATGAAGTTGTCCTAGTTAAATTTTCTACCAGATCAGTCGGAAGTTTGGTCTGTTTGTCGTATTGATGGCGAAGTTCTCTCACATTGACAGCTTCATTTGATTCTTCATCTTTAACCAAATTGGAACCTTCCAGTTCGCTTAACCAGTCGCCGATTTTGGGATCGGTAAACCTGGCATGAGTCAAACTGGAAATCACGCTTAACTGTTCGGCTCTGAAAGCTATTCCTCCCGGAGGCATATATGTATTCTGGTCCCAGTATAAAACACTGCCTGTAGAGGCTACCAAAGATAGTTCCTTGCATTCCTTGATCAGAGCATCATAAGTTTCCTTAGCACTCATTATTTACTCCTAAATATTAGAATTATTAACTCCTATTTCTTTATTAGAGACGTAAGATATGTCAAAATGTTCCCATACACAACTGCCGAAGACAGTTTTTTAGCATGAGAATATTAATTTATAAAATGAATATTTAAAACTTTATATCGTAAATAAATTAAATATTATTTAAACTAATAAGATTCAAAAATTTAAGGAGAAACTATGTTAGTTACTACCACACCCAATATCGAGGGTAAAAAAATAGTTGAGTATTATGGTCTTGTTACCGGCGAAGCTATCATGGGGGCTAATCTTTTCAAGGATCTTTTTGCATCTATCACTGATATTGTTGGCGGGCGAAGCGGCACTTACGAAACAGAACTCCGTCGCGCCAAAGACACTGCTGTTGCCGAAATGTGCCAGCAAGCTCAGGGTATGGGAGCCAATGCGGTTATTGGCGTTGATCTGGATTATGAAACAGTCGGCAAAGATGGCAGTATGCTTATGGTCACCACCTCCGGAACCGCAGTTAAATTAGCATAATCATAATTATAATTCCTACGAAAATGAAATACAGAAATCGTGGGAGGGATCGCTGTGAATTTACCCCACACTTCATGTGTTTATGCGCCATGAATGGCTTTCCCTTTATGGTATAGGGGTTTACCATTAAATGAGTTATACCGCCCGGAACCAAAATCGAAGATATTACTGAAAAATGATTGACCTTACCCCCTGCGTGTTTTATTCTTTATTTTAATATCCCACCATAAATGGTGGGGTACAGGGGCAGGATCCCTGCGATCCTGCCATCAGGTGCGAAGGTTGAAACCCCGCGGTTTCGACAATTAAAAAATAACCCGCGTAGGGTGGGGGCTTGTCTCCCACCATGAACGGCGGACATAAAGCCCGCCTCTACGCGAATGAGAATGTGAAAAAAACTTGTGGGCGGCAGATGTCCTCATCTGACCTATAATTGTCATTCCCGCGAAGGCGGGAATCCAGGCGTGTATGT
>CAYPUP010000220.1:0-4528 GCA_964413795.1 uncultured Ignavibacteriales bacterium | reverse complement strand
ATTCCAATATATGATGAATATCCTCTCTTCATTAATAGTAGAAGAATTAGAAGCTGATATTGAAGGTGGTTTTGATGCCCCTCATATAACCGGACAGGTATTTGGCTATTATCAGGCGGCATTGGCGGCGGTTCCTGGAGTGATGAACCATATCCGTTATTATCCCGATTGGACCGGTTCGTTATTGATGGCTTCTGCAAAAGCTACGGTATCTTTGCCCCTATATAAGCTGGTCTGGTGCACCATAGTTTTGCTGTGGAGATTACCCTTAAGGGATATATATAAATTGGCGATAGGAACTAATATAAGGAGGACATGATGTCCAATAACGTAGTAGATATTTTAAAAGGCGTAGTTGGTGAACTTCGCGAGATTGCCAAATCGGAAACGATTATTGGTGAATCGGTTACTATTGGTGATACTACTGTAATCCCGGTAGTAAAAATCTCAGTTGGATTTGGTGCCGGTGGTGGTCAAGGTGAAGATGATAAAGCCCGTTCCGGTTTTGGCGGTGGCGGTGGCGGTGGCGCTAAAATTGAACCGGCGGCTTTTATTATTATCAGTCCCGATGGAGTTCAAATTCTTTCGGCTGGTAAAGGCAAATGGGATACGATTATCGACGCCATTCCTGGTATCGCCAAAAAACTGGGTAAAATGGCTGACAAGTTCAAATCGGATGCAAAAGATAAAAAAGCTTCCGGTACTGCAGATTCTGATTCCAAAGATTCCGAATAATAAGTCTCTTAAAAACAAAGCCCTCGAGTTGCAAATAACCGAGGGCTATGTTCAAATGGAGAAAGGGATCTGCAATTTTAAACAATCATACCCCACGAAAAGTTCGATTTTAACAATAATTTAATACTTATTTTATCCACAATTATTTAAACCGGGGACAATCCAATTGTATTATCTGTTTGAATAACAGTAAGATATGGCAATTTTTGTTATATTATTGTGTAACTTTGACCCAAAGAACTGCCTCCGGCAGTGAGAAAAATATTGGCTTTATGGTAATATTGGCTTATATTTTTTATAAGACAGACGGAACTGTTCAGTTTTTGATCAGTAAGTCGATAATATAAAGGAGAACTGCTAATCGTGAATTGGCCAATTTTAATGACTGGCGCCGAAGGTGCCGGTGGTGGCGGAATGTTTACTCTGGTTTGGTTTGGACTTATTTTTGTCCTGATGTACCTGTTGTTGATTCGCCCCCAGAGAAAAAAGCAAAAAGAGCATGATGCTCTGCTTAAAGAATTGAAAAAAGGTGACAAAGTAGTAACAAGTGGCGGCATGTTCGGAACAATCTTTGCCATAGATGAAGAGCGCGGCAGAATTGTTTTAAAAATAGGCGAAACTACCAAGCTTGAGTTTTTAAGAACTTCGATTGCCGCTAAAGTAGAGAGTTAATTATTAAGGAGTTACTGTGGCAGAACGGTCGATCGTTATATATGGCGACCAGGTATTGCGAGAAATTTGTGATCCGGTTGAAGAAGTCAATCAGGATATCAAAGATTTGGTGTCTAATTTGATAGACACGCTAAGAAGAGCACAGGGTTTAGGGTTGGCCGCACCGCAAATTGGTGTTACCAAAAGAGTTTTTATTGTAGATATATCTACAGTCGATATTACTAAAAAACTTACAGTCTTTATTAATCCGGAGATTATTGAGACCAGCGAAGAAGAGGCTGAGTTCGAGGAAGGTTGTTTATCCTTCCCGGGACTGTATCAAAAAATTGACCGCCCCGCAAAAGTTAGAGTGCGGGCTTTGGATATCGATGGTAACCAATTTGAATTAAATGCTGATGGTATTACGGCCAGAGCAATACTTCATGAGAATGATCATTTAAACGGCGTATTATTTATTGATCGTATGACGTCTTTGGCAAGAACAATGCTTGCCGGACGATTGAAAAAGTTGAAAAAAGTTTCTTAAGTTCTGCTATCGCAAATGCCGCTTCGCAATGCGGCGTGAGACCTTTTCCACAGTAATCAGTTGCATTATGAAGTTAGTCTTCATGGGCACGCCTGAGTTTGCCCGAAAAATACTCGTGTGCCTAAATAAGAGTGAACATGATGTTCTGGCGGTGGTAACCGGTCCCGATGAACCATTGCCCCGTGGGAATAAAACCGTTCCGACACCAGTTAAAGCAGAGGCCATGAAGAGCGGCCTCGCCACTTTTACGCCAAAATCTTTAAAGAGCCCGGAACTCTATGAATCACTCGAAAAATTGAAGGCGGACATCTTTGTGGTAGCGGCCTTTAAAATTCTACCACGGAAATTGTTTACTCTACCCAGACTCGGATCGATCAACATTCACGGCTCTTTACTCCCGGCTTATAGGGGTGCGGCTCCGATCAATTGGGCGATTATCAATGGAGAAAAGGAGACTGGTCTTACAAGTTTTATATTGAAGGAGAAGGTTGACACCGGAGACATGATCCTTCAGGAAAAAACGACTATCGGAGAGGATGAAAACTTCGATTCCCTTTATTCCCATTTGGCTGAAATAGCCGGACCGTTTACCCTTAAATCGCTTGAATTGCTTGCTGATGAAAATTTCCAGCCGTTAAAGCAGGACAACAAAGAAGCAACACCGGCTCCGAAGATTACCAGCGAAAAGGCCATGATCGATTTTGGCTTCCCGGCCCAGAATGTAAAAAACTTTGTCCGTGGTTTGGCAACTGAACCCGGCGCTTATACCTTTTATAAAGATAAGCGGGTTAAAATTCTTGAATGCCGAGTGATAAAAGATAGTGATGGAATAGAAATTAAAAACGACACTCATCCGGGTACAATTCTATCCCATAAAAAAAAACTGATGGTGCTGTGCGCCCATTCTGCAGTTGAAATACTGCAGCTCTCCATCCCGGGTAAAAAAGTGATGGATGGGAGTTCATTTAAAAACGGATATCACCCCAGAGAGGGTGACTGTTTCGGTGTGATACCGGAACACATTAAGAAGTAGAGATGGAAAAAGTAATTTTAATTAACTCAACCGATTATGAAAAGCGTGTTGCTATTTTAGAAGATGGCAAGCTGGTTGAGCTGCAGGTTGAGAGACCTGACAATGATCGCATGGTAGGGGATATATATAAAGGGGTGATTAAAACCGTACTCCCCGGTATGCAGGCGGCTTTTGTGGATATTGGCCTGCCAAGAGCAGCTTATCTGCATTCCTCGGATATCGGAAAAGAATATATAAGCTCCTATGGGAGTGAATTCGATGAGGAAGAAGCTCCGGCAGAAATAGTTCGTAAAAAACGACGGGACAAAATCGAAGCGGTTCTAAAAAAAGATCAGGAAATCCTGGTACAAATTATCAAAGAGCCGATCTCCACCAAAGGTCCCCGCATTTCAACCGAAATTTCAATACCGGGACGCTATATAGTTCTTGTTCCCGATGATGACCACATTCGAATGTCAAAAAGAATTTCAAACTGGAATGAAAAGAAGCGCTTGAAAAAGATAGCTGCCCCTCTTCGTCCGGAAGGTTTCGGTCTTATCATCAGAACTGAAGCTGAAGAAAAAGGGGATGGGGAAATTCGTTCGGATATTAAGCGTGTCCTCAAGCTCTGGTATAAGCTAAAAAAGCAGGCTGATAAATTACGCGCTCCGGTTTTGATTCATAAGGAAGCAGACATGGTGGTCTCTATGATCAGAGATGTCTTTACTGACGGGGTCAAAGAAATATTGATTGATAACAAAGCGGATTATAAAAAAGTATTCAGTTTCACCCGTCAGGTTATGCCTCATTTGAAAGACAGAGTTAAGTTATACAAAGAGAAAGAACCTCTTTTCGATCAATACAAACTGGAACCGGAAATAGACCGCATGATGGAGAAGAAAGTCTGGATCCGTAAAGGGGCGTACCTGATTATAGATCAAACTGAAGCGATGGTCACGATTGATGTCAACACCGGTCGTTTTGTGGGTGGAAAAGACCAGGAGACAACAATTTTCCAGACAAATATCGAAGCGGCCCGTGAAATTGCAAGACAGGTACGGCTTCGCGATATTGGCGGATTGATTGTTTGCGACTTTATCGATATGTATAACCGTGACAATCGGCGGAAATTGTATGAAGAATTCTTAAGCTGTTTCAAAACTGATCGCGCCAAAGGGGCAATAAATCCCGTAACCGAGTTTGGATTAGTTGAAATGACCAGAGAGAGGGTAAGACCCTCGCATCTGCACGCCCTCTCCGATCCTTGTCCGATGTGTGGTGGTAAAGGAAGGATTATTTCAAAAGAGACCATGGCGACTAAAATCGAACGATGGTTCCTCCGGGCGAAAGCAGGTAGTAAATATTCGAAATTTAATCTGGTACTCAATCCGCATTTAGCCGAGATGATGTCAGATAATGGAACTAACCGCATTGAGCGGGTAATGAAGATTCATAAATTCAAGATAAATTTAGTCCGTGATACAACTATAATGGCTGAGGATTACAAAGTATTTGATGCTGATACAAATATCGAGATCACCAAAGAATACACAATGTAACCCACAAAGCGGGATTTATCGCAA
>CAYPUP010000219.1:0-4537 GCA_964413795.1 uncultured Ignavibacteriales bacterium | reverse complement strand
TGTTTATCAAGTTCATCACGGATATCTTTTTCAAACTGATCAACATCTTCAGTCGTACCACCCATCCCCTGAGCAACTACATCAGCCCTTCTTACATCCAGTAAATCAAAAATCAATGGAACCCCTACACGCTTGATCAATCGCCGCAATCCTTTGGGAGTGACATCTGCAGAGAACATATGGCGTGCCACAAGAGCCTCAACTTCATTAATTATTTCGTTGGAGTAGCGGAGTCTTTTCAAAACTTTTTTGACTGTTTTGGCTCCCTGCACTTCATGACCGTAAAAAGTCGCCCCTTTTTCCACGATTCTCTTAGCTTGTGGTTTATTAATATCATGAAACAGACATGCCAGACGAACATTGAGTTTATTTGGACTGGCATCAATTGTGTGCATGGTATGCTCATAGACATCGTACTTATGATAACCACCTGGTTGATCGACTCCTTTGCAAGCTTGAAGCTCGGGAAGAATCAATGTTAACAAACCGCATGATTCCATCAGATTAAAACCAATTGAAGGTTTTACAGCCAGAGTTAAAAGCTTATTTAATTCTTCTGCGATTCGCTCGGGTGATACAGTTGTAATAAGTGAAACATTTTCGCACATGCGCTGATAGGTTTCCGGTTCAATTTCAAAATTAAATCGCGCAGCAAATTGTACTGCTCTGAGAATCCTTAGCGGATCATCTTTAAAGGATTGAGGATATACAATTTTTATTAATCCAGATTTTAAATCGTTTATGCCGTTAAATGGATCAATAAGAGAATCACTTTCAAGATCCCAGGCCATAGCATTAACAGTAAAATCTCTACGGGATAGATCATCTTCAACTTTTAGTTCAGGGTTATAACTTACTTTAAATTCCTTATGTCCCGTACCCGTGGAATATTCTGTTCTGGGAAGACTGATATCAAAAGTAATGTAATTGTTGTTTATTTTTTGGGTAAATTTTATTACACCAAAACTTTTTCCCACAAGATTTAACTGCCCATAAGGTTTTAGTATCCGGGAAAGTCCTTCGTATGGAATACCGGTAACAAGATAATCCCGGTCATGTGCTACTCCTTTTCTGCCAAGCAGTCTATCACGCACTATACCCCCAACCTCGTAAATTCGGCCCTGTTTAAGTATAGCTGTAACTGCTTGCTGCATAAGTTTACACATTGCTAATCCGGAATAATTCTGGTACCAGCCTCCCCATTAAAAGATTTTTGAGCATCTTCGAGAGAGGAAATAATAACCATCTCACCACCGTTATTAATAAACTGTATGGCAGCTTCCATTTTAGGCCCCATAGAACCCGATGGGAAATGACCTTCTTTTAAATAATTTTCAGCTTCAGATACTGTTATGGTATCCAAACCTTTCTGTGAATCTTTGCCGAAATTGATATATACTTTATCTACCGAAGTTAAAATTGCCAGAATCTCGGCCCCGATTTCATTGGCGAGAACTGCAGACGCCCGATCTTTGTCTATGACAGCATCAAAACCTTCATAATTCCCATTATCATCGATATAGATAGGGATCCCTCCACCTCCGGCGGCAATGACTATAATATCCTGATCAACCAACCGCCTGATAAATTTACCGGGAACAGTTGCAATTGGAATCGGAGATGAAACAACACGACGCCAGCCGCGATTAGCGTCCTTTTTCATGCTCCAGCCCCGCTTTGACTCATAGTTACGAGCTTCTTCTTCAGTATAGAATTGACCTATATATTTTGTAGGATTATTTATGGCTGGATCATTTTTATCGACAATCACCTGGGTAATGATAGTTGTGACCATGCGGTCAATATTCTCGGCTCGAAGCCTGTTCTGCAGTGACTGTTCAATCATATAACCCATGCCGCCTTCAGTATCAGCCACACAAACACCAAGCGGCAAGATAGGAGCTTTTCCTCTCGAAAGTTCAATTCTCAATAGGGCATTGCCAACCTGAGGACCATTGCCATGAGACACTACCAAACCATATCCCTCACGCGCCAACTCCACTATTTCATCAAGAGATTTGCGGGTATTGGCAAATTGATTGGCAATCGTATCTTCCTGATTCGATTTTGTGATTGCATTTCCACCAAGGGCAATTACTGCTGTTTTATGATTAGCCATAATTTTATCGTAAAAGCGGGTCAGTTTTCACCAACCCGCTTTATATTTGACCTTTTTACTTTTTAGCCTTTTTTGATTTTCCTTTTACAAAATCAGTAAGAACTGTGGTAAGATCAGGTTTGCCAATTTCCTGGAGACTGTAAGTAACCCTTACCGAGGGATGTGTGATTTTCATAATACGAGTAATATCAATTGGGGTTGCCAGAATTACAAGATCGCATTTGGTTTTGTTGATTGTTGTTTCCAGATCCTTGACCTGCTGATCGCCATAACCCATGGCCGGTAAAAGTATCCCAATGTTAGGATATTTTTCGTAAGTAGCCGTTATCGATTTCACTGTGTAAGGACGCGGGTCGACCAGTTCAGCAGCACCGTATTTTTCAGCCGCAACGACGCCGGCTCCATAAGTCATCTCACCATGAGTCAAAGTCGGACCATCTTCGACAACGAGAACCTTTTTGCCTCTGATTTTTTCAAAGTGTTCAACTTCAAGAGGGGATGCGGCATCAATTACTATAGCAGTCGGGTTGTAAGCTGCAACATTCTGACGAACTTCTGCGATATCTTCGGCATCGGCAGAATCAATCTTGTTCATCACGATTACATCGGCCAGAAGAAGATTTACCTGGCCAGGGTAATATGAGAGCTCATGACCGGGACGATGCGGGTCAACAACAGTAATCATCAGATCAGGTTTGTAAAAAGACATATCATTATTGCCGCCATCCCAGAGGATAACATCGGCTTCTTTTTCAGCTTCACGAAGAATCATTTCATAATCAACACCGGCATAAACAACGACACCCTTCATGATATGTGGTTCGTACTCTTCACGCTCTTCGATAGTACATTTGTGCTTGTCCAGATCGGAGAGTTTGGCAAAACGCTGGCAGTCCTGCTTGGCCAGATCACCGTATGGCATAGGGTGGCGAATTGCGACAACTTTTTTACCGAGTGACTGAAGCACTTCGACAACTTTACGACTGGTTTGGGATTTTCCACAACCGGTTCTGATAGCACAAACAGCCACCACCGGTTTGGTTGATTTAATCATAGTCGGATCAGCCCCTTCAACCGAGAAACGGCAGCCAGCGGCCATCACATAAGATGCTTTTTCCATAATATACTGATATGGAACATCTGAATAAGAGAAAATAACCTCTTCGACATTGTGCTGTTTGATCAGCTTCAGAAGGTCTTTTTCATCTTCGATTGGGATACCATTAGGGTAGAGTTTGCCGGCTAATGATTTTGGATATTTGCGCCCCTGAATATCAGGAATCTGGGTTGCAGTAAAGGCAACAATTTCGACATCTTCATTTTCTCTGTAAAGAGTGTTAAAATTATGAAAATCTCGTCCCGCTGCACCCATAATCAAAATTTTTCTTCTTTTCTTAGCCACTTTATTACCTCATTTAATTTAGAATTTCATTTTCTGTTAACATTCGCCAGTTTCCGGTCCTTTATTCAAATAGAAGATTTGGTCCAGATGTACACAATCAGAAAAAGACAGAGCAATCCTGTTGTATGTCCAAGTATGTGTTTACAGCGTGTCAATTTACATTCCATCTCTATTCCAAATCAGTTGTCAATCTGAGCTCTCTGGAGCGATCCTGAGAAATCAACATAAACCGATTTCCATTCGCTAAAGACATCCAGGGCTGCCGTTGCAGCTTCACGATGCCCGTTACCGGTCTCCTTGGTACCCCCGAAAGGCATATGAGTTTCAGCACCAATAGTCGGAGCGTTAACATAGAAGATACCAGTATAAACATCCCTCATGGCGGTATAGGCTTTATTTACATCCTGAGTGAAAATCGATGCTGACAAACCATAGATAGTATCATTAGCCATTTCAATTGCCTGATCAAGATTATCAAAAACACCAATGCCTACCACCGGTCCAAAAATCTCTTCTCTCCAGATACGCATCTTTTGAGTTACATCACCAAAGATCGTCGGTCTGACAAAGAATCCTTTGTCATAATCTCCGCCCATAAGTTTTTTACCGCCAGCCAGGAGCGTACCACCTTCATTTTTAGCAATTTCAATATAACTTAGTATCGTCTCCAACTGACCTTTATTTACGCATGGCCCCATTTGGACTGTTTCATCCAAACCATTACCGACTTTAAGAGCCTCAGCTCTTTTAGCCAGGGCTTCTACAAATTTCTTATAAATCCCTTTTTGACAGATAATCCGACTGGTAGCCGTACAACGCTGGCCGGTAGTTCCAAAGGCGCCCCACAAAGCCCCGTCAACGGCTAAATCAAGATTGGCATCATCCATCACGATTTGAATATTCTTGCCGCCCATTTCCAGACAGCAATGCTTGAACTCAGTCGCGCAGGCTTCAGATATCTTACGCCCAACTTCTGTTGAACCTGTGAAGGAGACAATTTTTACAGCCGGGTTTTT
>CAYPUP010000218.1:4065-4595 GCA_964413795.1 uncultured Ignavibacteriales bacterium | reverse complement strand
GTGTCCGTAAACTGGACATATTTGACTCAATAAATTTCTGAAGGATTAGAAATATATAAATTTATCTAACATATGGTTCAGGATTTGTAATTTGACCATTCAAGGCTGAAGCAGCAGCTGTAGCAGGGGAGCATAGGTAAACTTCGGCTCCCTCTTCTTTGTGTTTATATCCCATGGAAGATCCTGAAGTCAAAAGGCATCGTTCTCCGGAAGCCATAAGTTTTTGTACTCCCTCCATAAAGGGATTATATCCGGTGCTATTAATTATTACACCAGCCTCAGCTAAAACTCTGATCAGACCTTTTTTAAGTGCTTTAAGATAAACTTTATTTGAACTTGGGATCAGAATCATCCGACACCCATGATTAACCTTCTTTCCTTTTAAAATATCAGCCAATATTTTAATATCATCAAAGCGGCCATTACTGCACGTGCCGACAACGATTTGGTGTATTCTGAGACCTTCGATTTCTCGAACCGGTCTGATAGTATTAATACCATCTGGTCCAGCGATCTGAGGCGTTAATTTA
>CAYPUP010000218.1:0-4055 GCA_964413795.1 uncultured Ignavibacteriales bacterium | reverse complement strand
ATTTCCTCATATTCAGCATCTTTATCGGCGATAATGGGTTGATACAGCGCTGTTGTCCGATTATTAAGATAACGTCGAGTAATAGCTTCAAATTGACAAATAGCAGCCTTTGCTCCCATTTCAAGCGAAAGGGTGCAAAGAGTAATTCTTTCACTGATACTCATATTGGTGATGGCCTGGCCATAGTACTCGATGGCCTGATAATTTGCCCTGTTAATACCTAATTGTTTGATAACGGCCAGAATCACATCTTTAGCATAAACTCCGCGTGATCTTCGTCCGCTGATATCGGTTCGTATAGTAGGGGGGACTTTGAGCCATAATCTTCCCCCCGCCCAAACAGAAGCCATTTCATTACTGTCAATTCCAGTGGCAAAAGCTGACAGGGCGCCATAAGAGATAGAATATTTATTTGATCCGAAAACTAACTGTCCGGGATGAATCAAACCCTGCTCAAAAACTGCTTGATGGAAAGCCCCATCCTGCAAATCAAAAAAGTTTTCAATTTTCTGGTGTTTAACAAATTCCCGCGCCACTTTGTTATCAACCGGGATGCTATCGCTTCCATTACCATGTGATAGCCCGATAGCAATTTTAGTTGGATTCCAAACATATTCAATGCCGATCTTTTTAAACGTCTTGATCACACTGCCTATATTTTCATTAACCACCACCATATCCGGTTCAACAACAATCAACTCCCCGACTTTTACTTTTTCAAGTCCTGCGGCTCGGGCCAAAATTTTCTGGGTTATGGTTTGTTTGCCGAATAATGTTGTGGTTTGGCTGCGATGATCAATTCCCGGGAGGTTCAGCTCCAGTTGTTCCAATTTCAAAAAGGCTGGTTTTTCATGAATACCGTAACGCCGACGCCAATTATAAAAAGCAGCTTTTGAAATCCCCATTTCAAGACCACAGCGGTCATCATCACCAAATCGTTCCCAAAGATTGCGGATTTCATTTTCAGAAAATTTTGGCTGGGAATGTTTAGGGACACTTTTTTTTCTGCGCCAGTATGCTATCAGATAAGCCGGAACTCCGCCAAGGCGCTCACCGATTTTCTCATCGGTTTTATACAGCCTCTGAAGTTGAACCAGTTCGGATTTGGTTGGAATTTTTCGCTTGGGGCTCATAGCTTATCAAATTCTTTCCTGATAGCCTCATATACAATTTCCAATGGCACCGAGACAACATTAGTCTTTCCGATTATAGGCATAAAGTTTGTATCACCATTCCAGCGAGGAACTATATGCATATGAAGATGAGCCGGGATTCCTGCCCCTGATGATTTACCAAGATTCATACCAATGTTAAGAGAATGCGGTTTGAGGGCTTTCTTGAGAACTTTTACTGCCAGACGCGTAAGTTTAAAAAATTCATTGCCTTCATCTTCAGTAAGCTTCTCAAGCTGGCCAATATGCCTTATGGGGCAGACCATCACATGGCCGGAATTGTATGGGAACTTGTTGAGGATGACAATATTTTGTTCTCCTCGATGTACAATCAGATTTTGGACAGTATCTTTCTGTTTGATGCGATTACACAGAATGCATCCTTTTTCTTTTTTATTTAGAATAAAGTCGGCTCGCCAGGGAGCCCATATCATTTTGTCTGCCATAGTCCTATATAATAAGTATATTTTCAGCCTCTGCCAAGAGAGAGTTTTAAAATAATTAATAATTTTTTATAATGCGTTTATTGACAGTGAGTTATGAGTGGCTATACAATATTATATAAATATGCGATTAAATTCTATTTATTAAAACCCGGTTTGCTAATGCATTATTAAAAGAAATTTATTATACTCTGTTACCCGTTACTATCAGGAGGTCTATTTGAGGAGAGTTCTAATCTCGGGAACTTTAGTTTTACTTCTTAACTTTTCCACTTCCTTTGCTTTTGACGGCAAGCGTAAAGGGTATGTTCTGGGGAATATCTGGGCGAACTCGATTTCTCGGAACCACACGGTGTGGTCTCTCTCGGCTCAGATAGTACGACAGATACCTGCTTGTGAATCCTGCATAGAACTTATGCATCAATGACTGGAACTTACTACCTCTGAAAGCTGCTGTCAGAGATTCCGCATCTTCTGTCTAGCCAAACAGTGAACCCGATTCTCCACTTATCTGCTTGGTTAAGGATTCAAGAAAGGAATCCTGAGCTGGGATATGTTCTATCATTACAAGGCAAGTGTTAATGGACACAGATGAGCCGATTATCGAATTGGAAATAGCGGAATAAGTAAGTACAATTCCATAACAAACAGGGCAAGACTTCCTAATGTGAAAACCGATTCTGTCGATACTTCAGAACGCAAAACAAAATCTCGCCGCGTCATCAGTGCCTTTCTTTACAAGACCACTCCTAACGTTACACCAGCCGCTATACCGGTTCTAGGATAGTAACTCACCGGAATATCGATCTTCAGTGGTCCAAAATTAAATCCTACTCCCGTATTCAATCTGAACCGGGCAAAAGATGGAGATACGTCAAGTGTAGAACCATCGACGACGGCTGTCCCCGGTGTTGTCTTAATATCCAGTTCGATAGGGGTTTGCTGAATATCGATAGTTACGGAGCCGTTGGAAATGAGGATGAGGTCAGTGTTACCAAAATTGAAATCCATCCCTGCGCCGAGTGTTACATTGAAAAGCCACAATAATCTAACAGAAGTCATTATGTCAACCGGAACGGTCAGAGTCTTGACTTTCAATTCCAAGTTAACTGATGGGTCAATCACTACGTCTCCACTTACTTTATACCCTTCGTAATTGACGACAAATTCCTCCGTTATCTTGTCTATATCCACTGCATAAGTGACATCGCTATTGTGATAAATCAGGCCTGTCCCTAATGATAACCCACGCCACTTGAACAGAAATGACCCCGTCATCGGTTTGGCGAGCGTATAGTTGGCTCCGACTCCGACGATTGTATTGCTAAATTTAACTTCATCGACTGGTTCCACACTCGCACTACCGAACTTGAAATTGAGATACAGCCCAGGACGAATCGACTTGGCGTTGATTCCGACATTCAAAAACGATACGCTAGCCCCGACACCGGCGAAGATATCCCCGGTCTTCTCAAGTTCGTCATCCAGATTCTCGTAGTAGTTCGGATCGCTGCTTGGCATGTGAACCCCAACCATTGCTCCCGCGGCTACAGCAAAGTGATCGTAGTTCTGAAATCCCTGAAAGCTAGCGACCTGAGAGGAGTACACGTTGGCATTGCCAAAGCCACGTGCCAGCTGTTGCTGATCATGATATTTGGACAGGGTGTTATTTGCATCGAGGATGGCAGTATTGAATGCGTCAGCGATCACGGCACTCAAAGTCGCATCAAGCAACGCATTACCCGTTGATAC
This sequence comes from uncultured Ignavibacteriales bacterium, assembly GCA_964413795.1. Lineage (GTDB taxonomy): Bacteria > Zixibacteria > MSB-5A5 > GN15 > FEB-12 > DAOWMZ01. Next base: position 688 of record CAYPUP010000218.1, on the reverse strand, counting down.
CCCCGGAGCAGTACCTATGATAGTGGCTGCTGAAAGCGAGCCGACACAGCAGATGATGATGCCTGTTCCGATCAGCAACATCGGGATCAATCTTCTCAAATTACCTCTCATTAACGGTTTATAATGGTCGTATTCTACTACCCGAGATTTTCCATATAAAATTATCGAAAAAATAATTTGTCCCTATCATCGTTTGATATATACAAAAGTCTTTACTAATTGTCAATAATATTTTCACTTGTTCTGGGCAAGGAGGCTTGGGACCAGCTTTCAGGTCATCACAGTATACTTATAATAATGATTATCGTGAAACAGATTTTGGTTATGGTATCAGTTTCCAAATTGGTTACAGCTGGAATAAAAGAGATATGATTGTTTGGCAGAGAGATGGGATAATAATAAAACGCGGGACTACATTACACTTTAATCTTCTTGGTGGATTTTGTTATTATCACTATTTTGGAATTCAGGGTAGATCATTTAGTATCAATACAGGCGTATTTCCATTTTCAGAAAATATCCTATTAATGGGTGGGCTAGGTTATAGATTAGCAAGACACTTTCATATTAATTTAAACCTACGGTATTATAATAAAGAAAAGGTATATAAATTGATGTTAACTGTTACTGCTCTTGTCTATTATGATCTTCCCCCGGTTTGACAGACACGGAGTTAAGGTGTATCTTA
>CAYPUP010000217.1:0-4622 GCA_964413795.1 uncultured Ignavibacteriales bacterium | reverse complement strand
GTTTTTTTAATTCCGCAACTGTTGAAGAAAGCTGACCCTTGCCGCCATCGACCACAATCAGATCGGGCAGTTCCAGTTTTTCTTCAATTCTACGATTAAAATAACGGGAGACAATCTCCTGCATCATTTTGAAATCATCCTGCCCTGTGACGGTTTTAATTTTAAAATGACGATACTCTTTTTTTTTGGGCTGACCGTTTTCAAAAAAAACACAGGAGCCGACAGAGTCAGTTTCACCGGTATTTGAAATATCAAAACAGACCATTGTCCGGGGTGATCTTTTTAGTTGTAATGCCTCTTTTAAAGCGATCACCATTTTACTAGTCCGTTCTGATTGTTTTTGTTTTTGGATCAGCAGTTCATCGATTAACAAGCGGGCATTACGGAAAGCCAGTTCAACCAAGCGTACTTTTTGACCAATTTGCGGAGTTATAATTTTTATTTTTTTTCCTTTTTGTGTTTTTAACCAGCTTTCAAAAAGTATAACATCAGGAAAGGTATAGGGTAAATATAATTCTTCAGGTAAATTGGGCTGATTGTTGTAATACTGAACCAGAAAGTTTTGAAGTACAATATCATCCTTAATATCAACATCAGCCGAAAGCTGAAAATCCTGCCGTCCGATCAAAATTCCCTCTCTGATTTGCATAACAATTGCCACGGCATAATTTCCGTCACGAGCCAGAGCAATAATATCCTGATCAATTAGTTCGCCGACATCAACTTTTTGTTTGAAGATGACCGATTGCAAAGCTTCGATTCGGTCTCTCGATTCAGCCGCCTCTTCATAATCCATATTATCTGAGGCCGATTTCATTTTTTGGGTTAGCTGATCGATAAGCTTTTTTGATCGACCGGATAAGACCATCAAGACTGAATCTATTCCTTCTTTGTAGTCTTCCTGACTTTGGAGATTTTCACAGGGGCCGCCGCATCGTTTGATATGGTAATCCAAACATACTTGGAGTTTCCTGCCCTTAACTGGGGGGATGATATAATTGCAGGTTCTTATTTTAAAAAGATGGGTCAGAAATGAAACGGTTTTGCGCATCCCGCGAGCATTGGTATATGGCCCAAAATATGTAGCCCCGTCTTTATCAACCTTTCGTACGATTAAAATTTTGGGGAATGGCTCCTGAGTTGTAACTTTAACATAGGGGAAATGCTTGTCATCTTTGAGGGCGACATTGTAGCGCGGCTTGTGTTCATGGACCAGATTTGCCTCAAGAATCAGAGCTTCCATCTCGGTATCAGTGAGCATCAATTCCAAATCAACAACCTGCCTGACCATATGTAATATGCGGGGGGAATGATCATGTGACGACTGAAAATAGGTTCTTACCCGATTGCGAAGATTCTTTGCTTTGCCAATGTAAATAAATTTGCCCTTGCTGTTTTTAAACAGATAAACTCCCGGTGAAGTAGGCAGGTTTTTCAACTTGAGCATTAATTCGGAGGGCAGTTTTTTCATAGTTTAAAATATGCAGAAATTGAGTAATTACAAATCATCTTATTCAATTATACGCCGGGCAGCGGCATATCGTTCGCCCCAGTATTTTTCATTTATATTGCTGATTATTATTCCTCGTGATGAAGAGGCATGGATGAATTGATTATACCCGACATATATTCCGACATGGCTGATACTATAGTTATCAGTTTTAAAAAATACCAGATCTCCGAAACGTAGTAAGTTTCGATGCACTTCCCGACCCTGTTTAACCTGATCTTTAACCATGCGGGTGAGAATAGTGCCATTGTATTTTTTATATACTTCCATGGCAAAAAGGGAACAATCAAGACCTGTTTCATATTCGGACTTGCTTTTATATGGCTTCCCAAGATACTTTTCAAATATCAAGCCCATTTTGATATAATCGCTTGTTTTCCAGTGGATTTGCTGCGGTTCCGCTTTAGAAGGGAGTTCCGCCCCCCCTGATCTATAGCGGGGGTATGGGGTGCAACTTGTAGAGATTATCAGAATTACAAATGAAAGTAATATTATTATAAATTTCCACATACCATTTATCAATCTTATATCTTCTCCTGATAGTATATAAGTGCCTATGGCACCGGAACAACAATAAAAAAGACTATCTTAGTTTTCGAACAACTGCTACAATCAGCAGGAGTACCCCGAAAGCACAAACAATAGTGGCGCCGGTGGGCGTGTCCAACCAAAAAGAACACAAAATCCCCATTGCTGAACCTAAAAACCCGAATATCCAGCCGTAAATCAGTCTTAATCCGATTTTATCAGTAGTAATTGCTGCAAATACCGAGGGGACAACCAGAAATATAAATACTAATAATACTCCACAGATCTTTACCGATGATGTCACAACAATTGCAAATAAGGTATAAAAAAGAAAATCCCATAGTTTGGGAGATGATAATTTCCTGCCTTTTTCAAAGGTCAGGTTAATAAATTTGGCTCGATAAAACCAATGAAACAGACCGACAGCAGAATAAGCTAATGTTGTTTTTAGTACCGCGGCAGGAGAGACTGTCAACAAACTTCCCACGAGAAGATAACGGATATGCTCCGATCCTTCGGGGGAATGGCTGACCGCCAGAATTGCGGCGGCTGAGCTGACGGCATAGACTATTCCAATAATAGCTTCCTGCGGAACTTTACCCTCGATATCTTTTGTGAAAGTGAAGATAATCCCGCCAATAAGGGCAAACCCCAGAGCAAAAAAGTAAGATATGACACTATCCGGGGAATTTCCCAAAAGAATGGCTATGGTTATTCCAAAAGCCGCCACCTGGGCGAGGGATAAATCTATAAAGATTATCCCTCTTTTGATTACATGCAATCCGAAATAGACATGAATTCCAACCAACACCAGGCTGGCTAAAAACGGCCAAAGTAAGAATGAAAAATATTCACTCACTTCAAAGCCTCCAATAAAGTATTGATATTACCCTCCAGCCAATCAAGGTATGATTCGTTTTCCACTTTACCCCCTATCGATGGATAAATTGTTACGACTTTTGCACCCGTTTCTTCAGCAATCTTTTCCGGTACCCGTTTGTCAAAATATGGTTCGACTGCAATCAATTTAATATTTCTCTTTTTAATTAACTCAATCAAGTCTTTGACATGAGTTGGTGAGGGGGCTACACCGGGGTAGGGTTCAATAAATCCAGCCGCTACGATACTGGTATATTCATCGAAATAAGGCCATGAATCGTGGTAATAAACTACTTCTTTGTTTTTTAAATCATCAATTTTAGGTTGAAGAGCGGTAAGTGATTTATTTATTTCATTCAGAGTATTTTCCATATTTGTTCTATAATCTTCGAGATGTTCAGGATCGACTGAAATCAATCCTTCATAAATCGCTTTAACGATTTCCTCAACATTCTGTGGCCCAATCCAGTAATGCGGATTGCCGTTGGGATGAATATCACCATAACGGGCGTCCGCTTTAAAGGTGGGAACTTCCAGAGGTTTAATGTATTTGGAACAATCCACTTTTGTCAGATTGCCATTTCGGGAACCATCAATTATCTGATCCATCCACTTATCAAGTTCTAAACCTACTTTGAGGACAATATCAGCCTTAGCAACTTTCGCCATGTAGCTTGGTCTTACTTCAATAAAATGAATATCAGATTTTGGAGAGGCAATAGCTTGCACCTCCACATGATCTCCGCCGATTTTTTCGGTAAAATAAGCAAGGTCAGAGGTCGAGGTGATAACCTTAATCTGTGTATAGGCTGATGAAGTTAACATCAGCAATATTATTATAAAAGAAATGATATGTCTCATTATTACACCTTAAAAATTATGTGGTTTATGGGGACCAAGGCTTATTACCAGTTGAAGGGTAGCTTCCCAGAAGCTGTCGCTATCTTCGGGATCAGTTAAGTGTCCGGCTAACCTAATCAAACTGGTTTCCTCAACGGGAGCAAAACCGACAAACAATCCCAGGCGTTTAGTTTCCTGCTGATGGATTTCATGTTCTTCTCCCCCTTCATGATGATGAGCCTCTTTTGATCTGATCCATTCGTAAATTGCACCAATATTGTATTTTTGTTTAAACTGATAATCAATGTAGCCATATGCACCATATGACTTAAGATTCGCGGCCTTTTCATCTATCTCATTCTGACGCATGATTCCTTCGGCTTCAATTAATAGTGAAGTATATCTTGATGGTTTATATTTATATTTAACATCCCCTCCGACAAGCCATGACCGCAGTTGGGCAGGGTCTTCTTCAGCCTCGCTGAATCCGTAGACAGTATTGACAACGGATCCCCCCAAAGCTAATTCAGCCGCTTCTGAAACGGCGAACGAGGATGTCAACCGGCCAAAAAAACCTAAATCTCTTTTTTGTTCGGTCGTCTCAGCCGCTTCATCTTCTTCATGGACATGCGGAGTCAGAGCATCCCCCTTTAAAATTCCTCCCATAAGTTCGGTAAAAGCATCACCGGTAGGAATTGAAATTGAAGCTCTTATAGCCATATCAGACAATCCCTCTTCTCCAAAAAACATCACATGGGGGAGAGGGCGTTTTATAAATGAATAAGCGTGGGGATGAACAGTATTGAGATGGCCAAATTCCAGGAGATATTTACCGGCTCGCAGATTAATATTTAAGGGTAAGCCT
>CAYPUP010000216.1:0-4631 GCA_964413795.1 uncultured Ignavibacteriales bacterium | reverse complement strand
TTCCCGAAACAGTGCTGGAACAATCAGAGCCGACCGGAGCAGAACTGGATTTTGGAACGGAAATAGACCTGGTAATAAGTACTACCTGATAGTAGGGAGTGTTAAAAAACCTTTTTAAAGGAAAATAATACGACGGAGACAAGCCCCGTCGCTACGCGGTAACTTTGTAAGTCCGCGTAGAGGGCGGCCTTGTGTCGCCCGATTAAAAGACTGAGCTATGCATTCATAAAATACATGACTTCTTCAACACCCCATAGTAAAGGGGATACTAAGCCTCGATCATTTATCTGCTAAATTGTCTTTATTCATCTTGATTATCTAATTATTCTGATTGAAATATTTTTTATTACTCAGCTCAACGGTCAGATACATTTTATCATTTTGGATGGTCGTGGAATAATTTTCGGTGATATTACCTATCTGATTTCATTTTTTATTCAATGGAGGATCGGAACTTAAAACACCATAAAAAAACCTGCCGGGGGATCACGGCAGGTCGGGAACAATCAAACGAAAACTATAAAAGGGAATTTAAAAGCTTTTCGATATCCGACATCATAAACGGCTTAGCTAAAAAACCATCCGGTTTTATGCCGTCTTCACCATTGTCGAGGTCATTGATCGAATATCCTGAAATCAGCACAACCGGAATTTTCGGGTATTTTGCTTTAATTTTATCCAGCAACTCCAACCCGGTCATATTGGGCATGCGCATATCGGTGATTACCATCGAGAATGGCGCTTTATCCAGTTCATCTAATGCTTTCTGACCATCATCTGCTCTGACTGACTCAAAATCAAAAACTTCCAGCATATCGGATAAAAGGCTGGACATATTCGGGTTGTCATCTACTATAAGAATTTGCTTAGCCATAATATTCTCACCTCTCTAAATTGTATCGGCAGGTAAGAGATATTTTTTTATGTTTTTTTGCTTATTTAGCCGGATTATGGGAAGATCGGGCAATTATTTCGGCTTTAAGAGCAGAAATACCGGTAGCTTGCAGGGCGGATATTTGATAATGATGGCTATTATTGTTATTTGAAATCAAAAAATCAGGATTTAAATCAACTTTATTATAAACCAGTATATCCGGGATTTTTCCAGCCCCGATTTCAAAAAGAATCTGTTTGGTATGGGCAATCAGTTCATCGACATTTGGAGCGGAACAATCAACAACATGCAAAAGTAAATCAGCCAGGGCTACTTCCTCAAGAGTCGATTTGAATGATTCCACCAGTTGATGAGGGAGTTTTTTAATAAAACCGACCGTATCGGAAAAGACAATCTGACATGGATAACCGGATGACATAACTCGGGTAGTGGAATCAAGGGTTGTAAAAAGCATATCGGCAGTTCTGACATCAGCCCTGGTGAGTAAATTAAACAGGGTTGATTTACCGGCATTGGTATAACCAACCAAGGCAATTTTGAAAAGCTGCTGGCGGCTTTTTCTCTGGGTAGTGCGCTGTTTGTCTAATTTGATCAACCTTTTTTTCAGACTGGCTATTTTGGTCCTGATTTGCCGGCGGTCAATTTCAAGCTGGGTTTCACCAGGACCTTTAGCGCCGATTCCCCCATATTGGCGCGAAAAATGCACCCAGGCTCCGGTCAGGCGGGGAAGAGTATACTCCAACTGAGCCAATTCAACCTGAAGTCGAGCAGCAGCAGTTCTGGCTCGAGAGGCAAAAATATCTAAAATTAAAATCGGCCGGTCGATTACTTTTACATTAAGAGCCTTCTCCAGATTTCGCTGCTGAACCGGTGATAACATGTCATCGAATAATATACAATTGGCCTGAGTCTCAATTATCTTTTCTTTTAATATTTCCACCAACCCTTTACCGATATAAAAGGCCGGGTCTGGTTTGGGGCGTACCTGTATATAGCGGCCGACAATCACGGCATTGGCTGATACCCCCAAAGCGGAAAGCTCGTCCAAAGATACGGCTACTTCTTTTTTTAGTCGGGAATCCCTGGTAAACCCCACCATAAAGATTTTTTCTGTTTCTTTTTTATCAAATTCAATTACCACTCTCATAATATAAGAGTGGCTTTATCCTTTAGCAATGGGATTTCCAGTTTTGTAGAATAATACCTTTGTAAGGGCGAAGAATTCATTTGAATGTAAAATCAAATAATAAATATTATCGCGTAGAGGCAGGCTTTATGTCTGCCGTATACATTGACGGGAGACATCTTATATCGTTGACAAGCCCTCATCCTACTTAAAAGTAATGGCGAAGCATTTACCTAAACGTAATATCAAAGAAACATATTTTTTAATTTGAATGCATTACCCCTACATATAGATTATCAATTTAAGAGAGGTACTACCGATAAATGCATTATGGCAAAAATAGAAAAAATAGTCACTACCGAAGGGCATCTGATCGACTCCGGATTGATGCGCCAGATTTTTGATATTATTATCAGTGACGGCGGTAAATTTGAGGTTCTCGATTTTACTATCGGCCGTGACAATGATGAGTTCTCCAAAGCGCAGCTGAAGATATCATCCGATGATTCAGTTACGATGAACACTATCCTGTTGAAGCTTTCAAGTGTCGGCTGTCATATTGAGACCGATGAACAGGTTATGCATAAAGATGCCCCCTCCGATGGAGTTGTCCCGCCGGATTTTTACAGTACTACCAACCATGAAACCCAGGTCAGGCTTAATGGTGATTGGGTTAATGTGGAAAATATTCGGATGGATGGCGTGATTGTAGTATCCGAGCATAAAGCCACTGTTAAAAAATTTCGTGATGTCAAAAAAGGGGAAAAGATTGTTTGTGGTCTGACCGGTATTAATGTCATCCCCGAATTTGTCGAACGTGACCGGGCGATATTCACTTTTATGTCAGGCGAAGTTTCAACCGAACGGCAGGTGCATCTTGCCGTAGATCAGGTCGCCGAACTTATCAGGGATAAAAGCAAGAGAGTCGTGGTTGTGTCAGGTCCGGTTGTAGTTCATACCGGAGGGAATAGAGGCCTGGCTTCATTGATTAAACACGGATATGTACACGCACTCTTATCCGGGAATGCTTTGGCGGTGCATGATATCGAAGCTGCCTTATATGATACTTCATTAGGGATTAATAATAAAACCGGCAAACCGGTTGAAATGGGGCATCGCAATCATTTGCGGGCTATTAATGAAGTCCGTAGAGCCGGTTCTATTGCCAACCTTATAAATGAGGGAACGCTTAAATCCGGGGTAATGTATTGGGTGATAAAAACCGGGATTCCCTTTTCACTGGCCGGATCGCTTCGCGATGATGGCCCTCTTCCTGAGACTATCACTGACATGAACAAAGCCCAGGAGGATCATGCCCGCCTGCTGAAAGGGGCTGATATTGTTATTATGCTTTCATCGATGCTCCATTCTATCGCGGTGGGGAATATGATCCCATCCCGAGTCCTTACAATTTGTGTTGATATTAATCCCGCTGTTGTGACTAAATTAAAGGATCGTGGTTCGATGCAGACAATTGGGATCGTCACCGATGTCGGTTTGTTTTTGCATTTACTGGTGAATAAACTGGGAATATAGTTATTTTTCCTTCTTGTCTTAATTATCAAAATCACTATCTTCCCATCATGTATAATAAAATGGTCATGGATCATTTTCAGAATCCACGCAACGCCGGTGAGATCAAAGACGCTGATGGGATTGGATCAGTCGGGAATCCATCATGCGGCGATGTCATGAAGCTGTATATTAAAGTTCATGACGGGGTACTCGTTGATGTCAAGTGCAAGACCTTCGGATGCGCCGCCGCTATTGCCTGCAGTTCCAAAGCCTCGGAAATGGTGATGGGAAAGTCTTTGGAGGAAGCGTCAAAATTGACCAGACAGGAAGTTGCTGGTGCCCTTGATGGTCTTCCTGAAGAAAAAATTGCCTGTTCCAATTTAGCTCCCGATGCCATAAGAGCTGCGATAGAAAATTACAGATCCAAATTGTAAAAAATTTATAAGTATAACAATAAATGTAGGGGTGAAGCATTCTCTATATGGATTATTAAAATATTTTGTTAATTTTTAATGGAATGCTTCGTCCCTGCAAAACTTCTGTATCTCACTCAATATAGTCTCATCTGAAATTGCTTCCGTTTTTATCTCAAGCAGCTTGGGATCAGAGAGTTCTTTAAATTTTACTATCTCATCATCATTAGCATAGGCTGGATCAATTATCAATAACGTTTTACAGGCGGCTGGTTTAATGTCTTCAATCTCCCTATATGGCGCGGCATAACTGGAACGGATTCCATACCACCACCACATCATAGTTCTATACAGCGGGAACCAGAGCAGGTCGTGCTTTTCTTTTAAATGATCAAGCAGGCGAGTAGATGACAGATATGGATTAATTGCAATAACGCCATCGATTCGGCTCTCTTCGTTGGCGCACAAAATAGCGGCATCGGCTCCAAGAGAATATCCAACCACAATAAAGGGATGCACAATTTTCCCCCTTAGATCCAGATAGCGAATTATTTCCTGAAGGTCATTAGTTTCGTATTGGCCGTCGCCTCTGTATATGCCTGTGGATCTTCCCGAAGCCCGCTGGTCATACACTATGACTTCATAGCCGTTATCAGTAAATTGACGGGCTAGAGTAACAAGT
>CAYPUP010000215.1:585-4632 GCA_964413795.1 uncultured Ignavibacteriales bacterium | reverse complement strand
CCGATGATGTGAAAAAAAACTGCCAGGCAATAGATAGGTATAATAAATAATCGGTTTAATATTTTTTTGGTAATTAATAGTCCGCATAAAGTAAAGAGAGAGACACTATATAACAAAAGGCTATAGTTTTCGACATATCCAAAAAAGAGTAAAAGATAACCGCCGGATATGAGTGATATTATAAATTGTATTTGATATATAAATTCTGTATATATTTTTCTAGCCGAGAAAACCAGTGTAAATAAGAAGGCAATGCCAGCAAAGATTGAAACTATGCGATAACTCAGTAGTGCCCCATATTCATTGGGTATATTAATTAAATCAAAGACTGTCAAATGGATTAGAGATTCACCAAACTCTCTTATCTGGTGGTATGCCACCATATTTGTTCCGAGCATCGTCAATAAACCATAGCCGTCCCCAAGAAAATGCGTTTTAACTCTGAAAAAGTAGAAAGACAATGCAGCGATAATGATGATAACTGATGAAAAGTAATAATATAATTTAATATTATCGGTTTTGTCATCAGCTTTGGTTTTATCATTAACATGGAAAAGAGAATATAGAATTATAGGAAGACATAATCCTGTCCCCAAAAGTACCATTGGGACCCAAATTGGAAAATACCCCCACCAGTTAAACCCCCATAGCCGATTATCAGGAATAAAAGAGATTACAAAATAGAGAGCCAGCATTAATAAATAAGCAGTAACAGATATTAATTCAGAACGGATTAAATGATAGTTCCTAAATTGCATAGTCTCACATACATATTAGTTTGCAATCAAACATAGGCACTAAATTAATAAGCTCCAAATATTTTTTTATGAAACTCGGTTGGATCTTTCTATATTATAGCATATCAAATTCATGGAATCCCATAGCTTAGGACGTGTTGAAAAACCCTATGTAACAGAAATAACGACGGAGACAAGCCCCGCCGCTACGCAGTAACTTTGTAATCCCGCGTAGAGGGCGGCCTTGTGTCGCCCGGAAAAGACGGAGTTATACAATCATAAGAGATATGACTTTTTCAACAAATCCCAAGCAGCAGGTCAAATGACCGTTAATTGATGACATATCCTGCGATATTTCCTTAGCTGACAACAAATTAGCTCAATTGGTTACATAGAATTAAAAATAGAACACTACCCAAAAATAAATAAACAAAATGTTTAGTATTTATTACATTAAAGTGTTACCTATGTTCCCGGTCTAAAATGGATACAATGAAACCGTTTATTCAGACATTACAAAAAGATGAGAATAGATAACTAAGAATGACTAATAAGAAAATATATATACTCGGCGCTCTCTTTCTGATTGTTGCATCTATATTTTCGTCCGGTTATCACCAGACTGATGAACATTTTCAGATTTTTGAATTTGCTGGTTTGAAGTTAGGATTAACTGAGGCACAGAATCTGCCGTGGGAATATCACAGCGAGATGCGTCCGGCTATCCAGCCGGCAATGGTTTATACCGCCTACAATCTATTTGATCTTTTTGGAATCAATAATCCCTTCACGATTGCAGCTTTTTTAAGAATGCTGGCGGCTCTTTTATCATTTATAAGCATATATCTTTTGTACTCAGCTTATAAAAGTGAGTTTAAAGATAAGATCGATCATAAGTGGTTTTTGCTCCTCTCCTTTTTTACCTGGTTTGCTTTGTATAATAATGTCCGCTTCTCGTCTGAGAATCTATCCGGTACAGTATTTATTATTGGATTTGCCTTCTATCTTATAAAGCAAAATCCCAAAAAATTGCATTTCCTTCTGTTGGGGTCGCTTCTGGGGTTATCATTTTTATTCCGCTATCAAGTGGGGTTTCTCATTGCAGGTATGTTTTTATGGATATTGATAATCAAAAAAGAAAAAATTTTAAATTTACTGATACTTTCTTCAGGCATAATGATTCTCATTGGTTTTGGGGTTTTACTGGACCGCTGGTTCTACAATGAATGGACTTTTACTATCTGGAATTATCTCGACCAGAATATTTTAATGGATCAGTCCTCGCGATTCGGCACCTCGCCCTGGTGGGATTATTTTATAACCGCATTTATAAAAACAATTCCGCCATTTAGCTTAGTTTTTATCGGCAGTGTATTTATTGTTTTTCTATTTAAGAGAAAAGACCTCCTGACCTGGACTGTTTTGCCATTTATTTTAATTCATTTTATAATCGGACATAAAGAGCTTCGCTTTCTGTTTCCCATAATAAGTTTTCTTCCAATTTTTATAATCAAAGGGATACATATTATTCAGGAAAAGTGGTATTCCGATATTTTGCAACACAGAATAATCAGATATTTCATTAAAATATTTTGGGGGGTAAATATAATTTTGCTGCTGATAGTTACTTTTAGGCCGGCTGATTACGAGGTTCCCCTGTATGAAGTTGTTTATAATAATTATGAACAGCCCATTACTCTCCATTTCATAAGAGATTATCCCTACCATATACAGGATATGAATTTTTATAAACGACCCAACCTGGATGTTAGAAGGATCATGTCTATTAGTGAAGTTACTTTTAATGATTCCGGCAAATGCCTTTTTGTAACATTGAAAAAATATGATGCAGAAAATTCTCTTTACAATGCGAAGCTTGTCTATTCAACATTCCCTGGATGGATTAAGTATTTTAATTTTAACAACTGGATGGAGCGAACAAGAATCTGGCATGTTTATGAACTATCGTGTGAGTAGTATAGAAAATATTTATTTTATTTCAGTAATATAAAAACGGCAGGCCTCTTATCTTTGGAAGGGATATGCCATTCTAATGTAGATGAAATTGAAGTATAAACTTGATCGGAAAAGCCATCATCCTTTTTTAACACCCAGACTCAGGACCTGCCACAACTGATAATAAGCGATACATTGCAAGGGCAGATGTGGATGAAATCTTCCGTTCACAAAATTTAAGGCAGAATCGCAAAGATCCTGCTTATTAAAATTACACAAGGTATGTCAGGCTAGTTTATCCAATTCATCCACCTGTTCACCAAAGCGTTTGATTGTCGCCTCCACCGGAGCCGGAGTGGACATATCGATACCGCATTTTTTCAGCAGTTCAATCGGATAATCCTTGCCGCCTGAAGACAACAATTCCAGATAGCGGTCAATCACTCCTTCTTCGCCATTGATTACTTTATCCAAAAGTGCCTGCGAAGCAGCATACGAAGTTGCGTACTGGTAAACATAATAGGTCATATAGAAATGCGGGATGCGGCTCCACTTCAGCGGAGTAAGTTCATCCATAGTCAAATCAGGGCCGTAATATTTTTGAGTCAGTTCTCTCCAAAGATCATTTTGATAATCAGGCGACAAAGCCCCCCCTTTTTCAACTTCCTGATGGATCATCAACTCAAATCGGGCATACATAATCTGATTAAAGAAAGTACCCCAGGTGTTGTCGATATATCTGTTCAGCAAATACAGTTTCTCTGATTTATCTTTAGCTTTTTCAAGCAGATCCAAAAGCAGCAGCCCTTCGTTTAATGTCGAAGCCACTTCCGCTACAAAAATGGAATACTGCGATTTGGAGTACGGTAATGCCTTGGATGAGAGATGGCTGTGCATGGCATGCCCCATCTCATGGGCCAGAGTAAACATATTATCAACGGTGTCATTGTAGTTCATCAGCACAAATGGATGAGCGGTATAACTTCCCCAGTTATAAGCGCCGCTCCCTTTTCCCTGAGTCTCATAAACATCAACCCAGCGGGAATCAAAAGCTGTTTTTAAAGCTGTGTAATACTTCTCACCGAGCGGTTTGACAGCCCTGAGAGTGTTTTCTACCGCCTGACTGTAGGGAACTTCGTAATCATTATCAGGAAATAGAGGACACATCAAATCATAAGTATGTATTTCATCCAATTTTAAAATCCGTTTACGTAAAGCCGTATATTTATTTAATCCTTCAAGATGAGCTTCGGTCGTATCCAATAATGAATGATAGACCGAGGTCGGGATATTATCTCCGAATAATGAACTGGAGAGGCAGTTATCGAAGCGGCGGGCTTTGGTATAAAAGATA
>CAYPUP010000215.1:0-575 GCA_964413795.1 uncultured Ignavibacteriales bacterium | reverse complement strand
ATCCTTATTAACTGATGTCCCCAATGAAGCACTCAGGGTATTGACATGTTCTTTATAAGCAGAGTATAAAGAATTGAAGGCATCACGGCGAACCCGGCCATCGGAAGAATCAAGGCATTTTGCTACTCTCTGTTTGGTCAATTCGATTTCATTGCCGTTTTCATCAATAATCGGCTTGTATTTTATATCAGCATCATCAAGCATGGTAAAAATAGATTCCGCCCCTCTGGCTACGGTGGCAGACATCGCTAACAACTCTTCCACTTCGCCGCTGCGGATATGCTTACGGGAGCGGATGAGTTCCTGAATATATAAATCATACACATCGGTTTTGGGAAACTGGCAAGCCAGCTCTTTGAGAATATTCTCTTCAATTTTGAGTAATTCCGGTTCGACAAACGCAAAAGCCGCTCCGGCGTTGGATGCCAGTATTGAGGCTCTTTCGGTCATCGCCTGATATTTCGAAACCCGGTTATCCATATCCTGATTGAGGCGGGCATACTGAAATAGTTTGGCTATAATGATATTCAATTCATTTCTGGTTTCGAAACAGGCATACATTATTGCCGATGATG
>CAYPUP010000214.1:0-4641 GCA_964413795.1 uncultured Ignavibacteriales bacterium | reverse complement strand
TCCAGATCAAAGATTATATTTGCCGGCTGGCTCAAAATAACTTCTCCACTTTTCCTGCTAATTGGGTTAAAGGAACATCATAAGTTTTATCAATTTTTCCCAGGCTAATAGTCACAACCATGACTGAGAAAGATTCCACTGAAAATAAAGGAATATCGCCATAGAGGTTTAATGCCTCCGGCAAAAAGAGAGGACTGTTATTAACCACCAGAACTCCTTCAAACATCTCCACCTCTTCCCCCGGCAAACCAAAAACAAAACCGCAAATTTCCTTTTGATTTTCTGTAATAAATTTAACGATTTCAAAACGATCAGGGAGAGAATGCAATACCGGTTGCTTGATAAACCAGATATCCAGAAAATATTCCAAACTGCTCGCTTTTAATATATCATCTTTACTGAAAAATGGCTCGAGGCTGTTATCCTTCTGTACAAAAATATCAGGACAGTTTCTCAGCCCAAAGTTGACAGGAGCCAGCGGCCATAATACCTGAAAGATAAAACCAACCATGAAAAAAATAATTAGTTTATTTCGTGTGGACAGTTTCTTTTTAGCATTTGTATCTATTGATTTATTAAGATCAATAAATGAGAAAAAATAAAACAAGAGGGGTAACCCGTACATTAATAACCTTCCCGCCAATGGAATAGAAATAAACAGAGAAACTACGAACAGAACCGAAGCGGTAAGTGTTATAAGAAATATGAAGATACCAAAAAGGTATTCTCTGATATAAATGTGCCCCAAGCCGGGAACAAGTATATGTAGAATAAAAATGAGAAATTTAGAATTAGGGTTTTTGAAGAGTTTTGTTTTCATAATTAGTGTGCAGAAATATTACATTCTTCCTCAGTCCAGTTTTAGCAATTGCACTCAAGCCGATAATTTATAACAGCTTATGGAAATGAGACAATTACTCTTACTAAAACAGCCAGATATATATGATCTGACAGCTTCTAATTAAAGGAGTAACTTGTAAAATAACAAGCAGTTAGTTGATAATTACCAGAATAAATGATTTTCATTGGCAACGATACTGCAGTATAACCGTATAATGTGCATAAGGATAGATTCACGATCCCTTAATTGCTAAACTTGACAATAAGCGGTTTGTGAGTAGATTGTAAAAAGATAAACATCATGAATTGGAGGCCTTAATGGTCCGATATAGTGTGCAGTTGGTCAGTCTGACAATTTTTGCTTTAGCTCTTATTTGGTTTGCCGGCTCCGGTGAAGCTTTCCAGGGAGAAGATACGCCTAGAATCAATCCAATTCTTTTAGCTGATACCTTCCATATTGATCTTGAAGAAAAAAACGACTCCCCTATCAATGAAGTATCCCCTGGAGAAAAAAGAGAAACATTTCTCAAAGATGTCAAGAAACTGACCCAGACAGCTTTTGAAATCCGAAATAAATATATGGAAGAGGTCGATACCGATGAGATTATCAAATCAGGTATTGAAGGCATGCTCTCACATCTGGACCGTTATTCCAATCTGCTCGAAAAATCATCCTATGAATCCCTGATGGAATCGACTCATGGCAAATACGAAGGTCTGGGAATGCAGATTGATTCCCGCGAAGAACGGATAAGAATAATTTCTCCGATTGAAGGAACACCTGCTTACCGCAAAGGATTACGTGCCGGAGATATTATTTGGGAAATTGAAGGTCAATCAACAAAAGGAATGACTGCTTCCGATGCTTCAAAACTGATGCGGGGCAAAGCCGGTACCTCGATAACCATGTTGATCAAACGAGCCGGTTTGGAAAATCCGATTGAATTTGAAATCGAGCGAGCGATAATTGAATTAAAATCAGTGAACTACTATGGTATTGTTCCGGGAACGAATGTCGGCTATGTCCGTCTGTCCCGTTTTGCCGAAGAGACCAGCCATGAATTACGCGAGGCTATCAGCGCTCTTAATGAACAAAATGTAACATCACTTATTTTTGATCTGCGCAACAATGGCGGCGGTCTTCTTGATCAGGCTATTGAGACTGCAGAACTCTTTTTAAATCAGGGTAATGAAATTGTTTACACTCGCGGCCGATTTGAAAACAGCGAGCGTCATTATCAATCCCAGCGCCCCCCTCTCTTCCCGGATAAACCGGTAGTTGTACTTGTCGATGAAGGAACCGCTTCGGCATCGGAAATCGTTTCCGGCGCAATTCAGGATTGGGACCGGGGATTAATTGTCGGAAGCACCACCTACGGTAAAGGTCTGGTTCAACAGGTCTTCCCTATTTCTGCCGATGGCGACATGAATCTTAAACTTACCACCGCAAAATATTATGTTCCCTCGGGTCGTTGCATTCAGAAACCTGAAAAGCAGGGTAAGTACCATCCTGAAGATGTTGTTGATACAGAAGAGAATGTTGATACCTTGGCCATTGCTGAAGAAAAAGAAATTTTCTATACGAATGGCGGTCGGATTGTTTATGGCGGCGGCGGTATCGTTCCTGATATCGAAATTCCTGCTGAAACATGGAGACCAATTGAGCTAAACCTCTATCGCAATTCGATGTTCTTTAATTTTGCGGTTGATTATGTGGCCAAACATCCGGACGTAAAACCTGATCTTGTAATCACTGATGAAATTCTGGATCAATTCAAAGCTTTCTTAAAGGAAAAAGAATTCGATTATGTTTCATCATTGGAAGCATCGATAGAGAGTCTTGAAAAGACAATCAACAAAGAAGAAAAATATGATCTCTTTGCCGGAATGCTTGACAGCTTGAGAGTTGTTGCTCGTGAAGAAAAAGCAAAAGATTTCGATCTTTCCAAAGATTACATTGGCAAAACAATCAAGCGTGACATTGTCGCAGCTATTGCCGGTGAGCGGGGAGTTTATGAAGAGATCGTTTTGAAAGATGATCCCGGCGTTAAGAAAGCTGTAGAGATTTTAGGCTCGAATGAATATTCTAAATTGATCAAAGAAGGCCAGAAAAAAGCCTCGCTTGAATAAGATAGTCTAAGATTTTTTCGATTTAGAAAAGTAAGGCAGCATCCCGATGTGATGCTGCTTTTTTTTATGGCATAACTGCTAAAAGGTTTTGCCCTACTGCTGCTTAAAGCCAGCCTACAGTATTAATCTGAAAGAATATTCTATTTATTGACAAAACAGGATTCTTTAGTATATTACTTTATTAAGAATTCAAACCTTAGGGGAAGTTTATGAAACATTTTTTAATTTTGATTATTTTATTACTATCTCAAGACATCTTAGCATCAGATAATTATGCTTTGAAATTTGATGGTATTGATGATTATGTGATGATCTTAGATGATGTGTCACTTGATTTAACAACTGGAATCACTATTGAAGCCTGGATAAAAGTTGATAGTGTATCACCTCGACATATGCATTTTATTTCAAAAAATGAAGGTTATGGCTCCACTGATAAAGCTTATGCTCTTCAAACAAATGGAGATTTAACACCAGTATTATTTATTGGGCAGATTTGT
Organism: uncultured Ignavibacteriales bacterium; assembly: GCA_964413795.1. GTDB lineage: Bacteria > Zixibacteria > MSB-5A5 > GN15 > FEB-12 > DAOWMZ01. Next base: position 1,171 of record CAYPUP010000214.1, on the reverse strand, counting down.
ACACCCTGGATTGACCCTCCAGCTCTTAAAGCAAATACATGGACTCATATTGCAGGTACATTTGATGGATCTTATAGAAGATTTTATATCAATGGTGAATTGCAATATGAAGTCTCCTGTTCTCCCGGTTCACAATTGTATAAGAATAATCTCCCTTTACTACTTGGTAGATTAAATAATTTTGCTCAGTATCTTAAAGGAGAAATGGATGAAGCTCGCGTATGGCGAGTAGCCAGAACGCAAGAAGAAATACAAGATTTCATGTATAGTGAATTACCAAGTTCAGAAATGTCTAATCCTGATCTAGTTGGTTATTGGGATTTTAATGAGGGAAATGGTGTTATCATAAATGACAATTCAATATATAATAATGATGGTGGATTTGTAAATTCCCCAATTTGGGTTGAATCTACAATTCCATTTACTCAAAATAACAATGGCTTTTATGTTGAAATGAATTCATTACCAAGAAATCGTACTTGGGTAGAAGCTTATGAATATAATGATGCTATTTATTGTTTTGTAGGGGTTAATGGACCATATGTATCTAATACTGAAAGAGAAATTTGGAGATATGATTTTTTAAGTGATCAGTGGGAAGTTTATGATACGACACCTTTTTATGGAATTGCTGCTTATTCTTGTATAATAGGAGATGTTGTATTTTTTGCAGGTGGTCAAGATGAAACTACATGGATAACAAATTTAGTTTTCTGTTATGATATTGAAACAAAGCATACTGATACTCTTGCCTGTTTACCAATATTACTAACAACGGGAAAAGCATTTAATGATAATGGGAAATTCCATATTTTGGGTGGACATGACGGGTGGGGACCTGTAAATCCAAATTATATTTACAACCCCTCAACTGACATCTGGTCATCAGGACCAGTATTACCTGGAGGGTTACATCACAATGGGATCATTCATGTCGATACTTTAGTATATCTTATGGGCGGTCGTGGACTTGGTGGTTTTCCTGCATCAAATATAAATTTAATATATAACACAAAGACCGAGGAATTCAGTTATGGTACAAATCTATCAGTAGCTGTACAAAATCCAGGATATGTGTATTTTAATAATAAAATATATATTTATTGAGGCAGGGTAACGAATGATGTTTTCACAGATATTGTACAGATATATGACCCAAAAACTGATAATT
>CAYPUP010000213.1:0-4650 GCA_964413795.1 uncultured Ignavibacteriales bacterium | reverse complement strand
CGGGATTTATAATGCTTTATGGAAAATGTTATCTTTTATTAAGCGGCACTACCGGAGCAAATAGTGCCCGAGTCCAGATTGATGACGAAGAAGGCGGACTGACTCTTTTTCCATATTATGCCCAGGCTGGACTCAGCGGTTATGTCAATACCGGTATCAATTATTTTCCAATTTTCGTGACACGAATATTTTACGGCGACACTACCGGTACATATACTTTCCGCCTTGAGGGTAAAGCCGAGAATTCACTTCCGGCTCTGGCCCAGACCTGGGATCACATTTTGACCGCCGCCTATTTTTCTTCCAGCTATGGATATGTCAGCACAATCACCAACAATCCGAATGGTTTTACCAACCCTGTTCTTCTTCAAGGGGATACATCCGCCGAGAGATCGGGAAATTTTTATGATGTCGATTTGCGTGAATTGGAAAAAAAGAAGAAATAGTTATTTAACTAAAACCATTTTGCGCAGTTCGGTATCATCACCCGCCTGCATCCGGTACAAATAAACACCCGAAGCAACCTTATGATTATTTTTATTAGTACCGTCCCAGAATATTTCATAATTATTCCGGGCCTTAAATTCATCAACCAGCACTTTGACCTCACGTCCGAGAACATTGTAGATTGCAATTCTCACATAGGCATCATAGGTAAGGCTGTATTGAATGGTTGTTCCGCTATTGAAAGGATTGGGATAATTCTGGCTCAGGGCAATTCCGGATGGGATAATAACAGGATTGTTGCCTATATCTATTTGGTAAGTTTTAATTGAACCACCGTCCGAGGCAGCCAGAATATCATCCCATACCGCAATCATACTCCCCCCGTCTCCGCCAAAGGCCAGCAATTCGGGGAACTCGTATTCAATATCAAAAACAGCAATCCCTTCCGGTCCGATAGCATATAAGGCATCATTGGCATAAGCAATTTCTACCACAGTCAGAGGGAGACTAATTATTGAATCGATATAAGGAGTCACTGGATTGGTAAAATTATATGCGAGTAGTTCGGTTCCTGCCGAGACTAACAAATGCCTGTTGTTCCAGAAAAGTTTTCGCGCTATACCAGTCAAATCAAAAACCGATAAAAATACTTTATTGTAATTTTCATCGATCAGGTAAGTCCATACTTGTTTTTTTGAAGTTGAGACAAAAAATAAAGAGTCATGATAACAAGCCGATATTATATTTCCGGTAAAATTCCATCGAGGATAAGTTTCAAATCTGCCGGAATCAGTCAGAATATATGGCTGGGCGGAAGTACGGCTTAAAGATATAATTGTCTGAAGCGTATCGTCCGGCTTTCGAACATATAAAAAATCAGTTGCAAGAGAATCATCAAAACTAAAAGAGCGATCGACATAGAATGAATCAGGATCAAGGCTATTTTTAATAAAAGCCACCCGGTTAATGTCCGGGTAATAGACTATTAGAGTGTCACCGTTATTTTTAATCGATCCTATATTTTTCAAATCATCATATATAGTATAGGATAAATCGGGATCATGATTATTATTAAAATCAAATACATCCAGAGGATTAGAACCCCCTCCGGTGAATAAATTCCCTTCGTGAAAAACCAGCGAGCTAATAGGCCCCGGCCGGTCTAATCCCTTAATACCCATTTCAATATTATCAAGAGGGTAAATTGTAAAACCGCCTGAGACATCAGGCAGCAAAAGTAGATAACCGTCATCATTGATTATAATATCACCCTCGATTTTACTTAGATTAATTTCCGTGAATGATTCGACTTCCGGATTAATTCTGTCTACAAGATGAATATAACGATCACTCCAGAAAACATAATCTTTCGGTGTAACCATCACTTTACGGGGATAATCAATGCCTATAATCGAATCAACAATTCCCGAACCGTACAAACCAAAATTTCCAATTAGAGCTGTTTTTGATTTTTGAAGTAATATGAAGTTTTTTTCATCTCTGACAAATGAATTGCATTCTCTGGGAACATAAAGATAATCAATAAAATCGGGAGGTCCGCTTAAGCCAAGTTTGAACCTTAGAATACCATTGTAATTGTCTAACATATACAGGGTGTCGTTTTCAACCTGCAGCTGCGTGCACAAAACGCCAATCATGCTGGAATCGGCACAAATTGCCTTTCCATATCCGTCCAGAACATATCGCCAGAGGCCATCAAACCAGGAAGTCACAAACAAACTCTTGCGATTGATAGCAAAATCGGCAAAAGGAATCCCCGGATCAAGCGTCCACATTAGTTCCATCTCCGGCAGGCTTCGCAGACTATAAACCAGGAGCTTGAAATCAGCAGTCTGAACAACAAATATGCTGTCCATGCTTTTTTGTTTTATTAAAGAATAATTGACCGGAATAACATTAACAACATCAAAAGCTTTTTTGGAATTGACATATTCACAAACAACTATAGCATCATCTGCCATCCCAACTGAATATTTACTGTTTATAACAGACAGGGCATTAATTTCATTCCATAGGAAAGTATTATCCGGGCGATCGGGTATTTCCGGTTCTGTAGAATGGACATTTTTCCCACTGGTAAGAAAAATTATAAAAGTAATTAAAATAATAAATCGGCGGTTCATCATTTTACAAATTGCATTTTACGAGTGATTGAAGTCTCTCCGGTCTGGAGACGATAAAGATATACTCCTGAAGCATAATCTGAACCATCAAACTCCACTTCGTGGTACCCAGCCGTAAACTCCCCGTCTGCCAATGTAGTTACTTCCTGCCCCAGGATATTGTAAACAATAAGTTTCACTTCTCGTTTGGCAGGTATCGAAAAACTTATCTTTGTATCGGGATTAAAGGGATTGGGGTAATTTTGCTTTAGAGTAACGGTATTAGGTAAAATATCATAATTATCTTCTTTGATTTCGGTTGGGAACTGGTATGTCTTGGTTATCCCGCTATTATAATTATCCGACAGAAAACGGAAAGTGTTTCTCCCCTCGTCAACCGATGCCTCAAAATTCCAAGCCAGCAATTCAGCAGCATCACTGTACATAACCAATTCCACCAATCCATCATTATCGATATCCTCAACAAGAGGAACAAAACGCGAAGAAAAAACCTGATAAGGACGAGCTGGGGTATTGATCGGCCACCCCGGAACGGGGTTGGCGTGATAATCAAGGATATGAATTTGTTCCGGTCCGGTACCTGGAAAAATAAAACCGGAACGGATAATTATTTCAGGGAAATCATCCCCTAACAAGTTTGCCACACCCGGCGTACCAAAGGCAAGAGGAGCAGAATAAGCTTCACCATAAGGTCTCCCATCACGCGAAATATACGGAGTTCCATCTGCTTTAAAAATATAGAGCGAGGCTATATCATATTCAAAGAAGGTGCATAATATTTCCGGAATACCGTCAAGATCAAGGTCGGCTGCAATCGGGTATGACCCTATCCAGGTTGAAACCGCCGGCATCGCAACCGGCCACCCGGGATAATCATCTGTCCCTTGAGTTTTGACCCAAATGTGGGTTCCTTCGGAGGTATTTCCCAGGGTAATTATTTCAGGATAACCATCCAGATTAAGGTCAGCTAAAGTTGTCCCGTGAACATCACCAATATGCAAAACGGTCGGATCTTCAAGATCAAAAGCCGGTTCACCGTTTGATCCGTTAAATATGCTTAAACCTGTATAAGGAAAAGGAGCGGTGTATCCGGCCACTATTTCAAACAGGTTATCCCCGTTTAGATTTGCAGCTGTTACAAATGGAGATGTTCCCCCCGCCAGTCCATATGAGTATGAGAGACGATCTGTAACCTGCGCAAAGAGTCCCTCCAACCCAAAGAAATAAGAAAAGCCATTAAAACGATAGGCAAGAATTTCACCGGTCTTGTTTAAAATCAGTATAGCTGAGTCCGGAACCGCCCCCGGTTCTGATTCAAGCCTTAATCTGGCAATTACAGGATTGGGGAAAACATATTCATAAGCGATTCTCCCCGTGTAGCATTCCAATAGAGCATCACTTATAGTATTAGTACCATCATAGTTTATAACATGAATACCATTTTCATTCGTACAGATAATATCTTTAATACCATTGCCATCCACATCATATATGGCTGGAACACATCGCATATCAAAACCGATATAAACCGGAAATCCATCAATCAACTGACCGTTATCCCCTCTGAAAACCAGAAGTCCGTTGGCTGTAGGAGCAATTACTTCCATCACTCCGTCATTATTCAAATCACTACATATCGCGGTCATCCCCCCATATCCGCTTAAACCGATGGGATAGCCATTACAAAATGTCGATGAGACATGAACGGTAGCCGAGTCACTGATTATCCCGGTAGAGAAGTACCCCTCAATTTTAATTAAAAAATACCCTGTATCTGCCCCCGAAATCGACCAGTCAAATATGAGAGAATCAAAAAACTCCCCTGTTGATGACATCAACCATTCTGTCGGATCCCCAATATTACCATAAGATACCACGATGGAGTCATAATTCGGGCCGTAAGCTGAACCCATTATGGGCAGATTAAAATCAAGATCCGCCCCGTCTACCGGGGAAGTAATTACAAGAGTATTTGATCTTACATATTTAATAGTAACCGAAGAATAATTTCCGAAATCATCAGTTAATTTCAGGGTGACAAATCCATTCACATCTGGCT
>CAYPUP010000212.1:0-4655 GCA_964413795.1 uncultured Ignavibacteriales bacterium | reverse complement strand
GAGATTAATATTTTATCTTATATAAAAAGCGGGATTAAGTATCCCGCTTTTTTTACTAAATTTTGACATCAAACATTACCAAATTGCTTTTCAAGTAAAAATTAGATATATTCCCTCCGCTATGAATAGACGATTTAAAAAAGATTTTCTTTGGGGTACAGCAACCTCCGCTTTTCAGATTGAAGGGGGGATTGATAATGATATCAGTGATTGGGAACAGCAGGGTAAATTTAAACAAAATGGCTACAACCCGAGAGTAGGTCAGGCTGTTGATCATTGGAACCGCTGGAAAGATGATTTTAAACTTCTTAAGGATCTGGGCGTAAACAGCTATCGATTCTCAATAGAATGGGCACGGATTGAACCCGAGCCGGGTCAATATGACCAGAAGAGTATAAATCAATATTTGCGTATGATTGACACTCTTTTGAGCCTTGATATTATTCCAATGATGACTCTGCACCATTTTACTCATCCACATTGGTTTCATAAACGTTCCCCCTGGCATCTTAGCTGTTAGGTCGAAGCTTTTCTCCGATTTGTTGAAAAAGTAATTCCTCAACTGATAGATAGAATACCATATATTATAACCTTTAACGAACCCCTGGTCTGGCTTCTGGCCGGATATGGAGATGCTAAATTTCCCCCGGGTGAACGAAACTACCGCCATTTAATGGATGGTCTATATAACATGTTATCAACCCATAGAGAGGCTTACAATTTCATTAAATGTTATAATAAAAAGTGTCAGATAGGGATCGCTCATAATTTTATCAATTTTAAAAGAGCACCGAATGGTTCTGTAATCGATCGAAAACTTAAAAGGATTATTCATAATTTTTACAATTATATGATTATTGATGCTTTCAATCAGAATAAACTGGAAGGCCATTTCCCATTGTTATTATCCTACAACCGACCTATTCATTTAAATGATAAAATTGATTTTTGGGGTATTAACTATTACTACCGACTTCACGTTCGTTTTCGTATGAACTTAAAACATCCTTTTGATCTCCTCTCTATAAGCCGGTCTTCAGGAGAGGGAAAATCTGATTTAGACTGGGAAATATATCCAAAGGGGCTCCTGAAGATATGCCGATGGCTAAAAAGTACAAATAAACCCCTGATTATTACCGAAAACGGGATTGCCTGTAAAGATGATACCAATAGAATTAAATTCCTTCAGTCTCATTTGCAAATGATGGAAACAGCTATCGATGAAGGACATGATATCAGGGGTTATTTCTATTGGTCTCTGATGGATAATTATGAATGGCTTATCGGGCAGGATGCTCGATTTGGTCTGTATAAAGTAGATTACAGCAATATGCAACGAATAAAAAATTTAAGCGTGGATTTTTACCGCGATTATATCCAAAAAACTACTCAATAGCCCCTATATTAACCCAATTATAATATATTTTTCACAAACCCTTAACATAAAACAATTTAATTTAATCATGACTTAACAAGTAATTACTTGAAATGAAAGTTGGAATGAAAGAGATTTTAATTGTTTTAGCCTCACTTGGTACTTTGTATCTGCTCATGAGTACAATAATTACTATTATTGCTTATCATAATAGTGCTAAAAAGAAGTATAATCTAAACATCTTTCCATCGGTCTCTATTTTAAAACCGTTAAAGGGAATCGATGATAATCTCATTGAAAATCTGCGCTCTTTTTTTAAGATTGATTATCCTGATTATGAAATTATCTTTGGTGTTGACGAAGCTGAAGATCCTGCTATCAATGTTGTTAATAAACTACAAGCTGAATATCCATATATTAAAACCAGACTAGTTGTTAGTGATTTCCATGTAGGTATAAATCCCAAGGTCAACAATCTGTATAACATTTACAGGCCTGCCTCCAAGGAATTTATCGTGATCAGCGACAGCAATATTATCGTATCATCCGATTACCTTCGGACTTTAATGGGATATTCTCAGAACGAGGGTGTCGGACTGGTAACCTCGACCATTCACGGTCTCGGAGCCAAAACTCCGGGTTCTATTTTGGAAAATTTACACCTGAATACATATATTGCTGCATCAGCAATTACCATTACCAACGTATTTAAAATTCCGGTAACTATCGGAAAATCGATGTGTATAAACCGGACGGTTTTGGAACGGATAGGCGGTTTTGAAAGCTTTGCAGATTTTTTACTTGAAGATGGTTTGATCGGCCAGGCAATAAAGGATCTCGGTTTGAAAATTGTTGTTACTACTGAATCAGTGAAAAACATAAACGTCAACTGGGGTATCAAACAATTTCTGAATCGCCATTATCGCTGGGCGTTAATGCGCCGGCATCTAAATCTGTGGCAATATATTTCGGAAATAATTTCTAATCCAATCTGTACTTCATGGTTATTATTTGTCTTGTTCCCTCAATATTTAACTTTGATAATTGCAGCAGGCATTTCCGCCACAAAGATAATTATCGATTGTTCGCTTTTAATTTCTGGAAAAACAGAAACAAAATTTGTTCATCTGCCTCTGATTGTGATTAAAGATATCCTACTTGGGTTTATCTGGATACTTCCCTTCTTTTGTAGGACAGTCATATGGAGAGGAAACAGATTTATTGTATCCAAAAAAATACTATCTCGCCTATAGTTCCCCGCTACAAGCCTCTCTATCATCCTCAATATTTAAGAGGACAATTCATACTGAAACTACAATCCTTCATTCCATCCATTTGGTAACCTGAAATACCATATTCACCTCCCGAATTTAATCCGTATTGACAACATCTCCCTAAGTGATCACTTTAACTGATCAAGGATTATTATTGACCTGTCTCACAAAGTTAGAATTCCTGACTAATAAATAACAATCTTGACAATTACTGAATTCTCTTCTATCGTTATGAATGATAAAGGAATAGAAATGAAAATACCATACCTTGATTTGCAGGCTCAGTATCAGTCTATCAAAGCTGAAATTGATAGTGCTATTTCCAAAGTGCTGGATCATTCGTCTTTTGTACTTGGACCAGCAGTTCAGGAATTTGAAAATAATTACGCTAAATATTGCGGCGTCTCACATTGTGCCGGAGTGAACAACGGCACCAATGCTCTGTTGTTAGCTTTAAAAGCCCTTGATATTGGACCGGGTGATGAAGTGATTACTGTCGCCAATACTTTTATAGCAACTGTTGCAGCTATCCATCATAGCGGTGCCAAACCTGTTCTGGTTGATGTTGATCCAATCAGCAGAAATATGGATGTTAATTTATTGTCAATAGCCTTATCGAACAAAACCAAAGCAGTTATACCGGTTCATCTTTATGGCCGCACGGCGGATATGGACCCAATCATTGATTTAGCGAATAAGTATAGTATCCACGTCCTCGAAGATTCCGCCCAGGCACAGGGGGCTGTATATAAAGGGAAAAAAGCCGGCTCCATAGGGGAAATAGCCGCTTTTTCATTTTATCCCGGTAAAAATCTTGGAGCTTATGGTGAGGCTGGAGCTATTACAACCGACAATCCCAAATTAGATAAAGATGTTAGAATGCTTCGGGATCATGGCTCTGATAAGAAGTACCACCATGATTTCCCCGGTTATAATGCCCGGATGGAAGGGATCCAGGGGGCGGTTATTAACGTCAAATTAAAATATTTGGATCAATGGAATAAAGCCCGTAATAAAGTTGCCGGTTGGTACGATGAAGCCCTGCAAGAGCTCCCCATTACTTTACCCTCCAGGGTAGATGAGTATTGTGAGCAGATTTATCATGTCTATGTCATTGAAACTGAGCATAGAGACGATCTTCAGAAATATCTTCAAAAAAATGATATCCCGACAATCATACATTATCCAATCCCAGTCCATTTGCAGAAGGCTTTTGAGCATCTTTGTTACAAAAAAGGTGATTTTCCTGTTACTGAAAAATTAAGTAATGATATATTATCTTTGCCGATTTTCCCTGAAATGACAAAAGATCAGGTCGATTATGTCTGTGAAAAGATCAGGGATTTCTTTAATGGTAAGTAATTTGAGCCTAAGTAAAAAAACAGAATTCATAGTCCTAATCCTGATTTTTGCCGTATTAATATTTCTTAGGTTATATCACCTTAATGCTGACCCTCCTCTAAAATTATCGGTATCAACTGATGTCTATACCGACCCGCCCCAATATACGATGTTTGCCCGTAATTTTGTACAGACCGGTGATTTTGATCCAAGCGATGATTACCGCAGGATAGTATTTTTGAAATCAATGGTCACCGTACTTAGTGTTATTGTTTTTAAAATTTTTGGTATTACTATCTGGACTTCTCATTTTGTCGGTTTTCTCTATGCTTTTGGTTCATTATTTTTATTTTATTTATTCATAAGAAAAATTGCAGGGGTTATTCCCGGTATTATTTTTCTGATTCTGGCCGGGTTAAATTATAATATGATTTTCTATGGCCGCTTGCCATTTCTTGAGCACAGTATGACCTTTTTTGCTTTTCTGGCACTGGTGCTGTTAATCTACAATAAGAATACCTTAAATATGGTTTTAGCCGGAGTATCATTGGGGGTAGGGATATATTTCGGTAAAATGATCGGGATAATCTTCCTGGCGCCGTTTACAATTTATTTCCTGCATAGTATTTTATTCTCTGATAATAATAGGAAAGCTATATCGCGGG
>CAYPUP010000211.1:0-4663 GCA_964413795.1 uncultured Ignavibacteriales bacterium | reverse complement strand
GATAACTTTATTGTCAGAGTCTTTGCTTATGATCGTCTGCTCAATCTTTTTGATAAGAGATATAAAAGAGGGAATGTAGTTGAATTTCATGCCGCTCATAAGTATTTGATTATGGCGCATAGCCAGAAGCATTATAAATCGATGGGGCCATTAGTCGCTTCAATTAAGAGTTATACTACAAATGATTTTAAAGAAAGATATTCAATTCTTTTTATGGAAGCCCTTAAGATCAGAAGCACAGTAAAGAAAAACGTCAATGTTTTACAACATATTATGGGATATCTAAAAAGTGATTTATCTGCTACTGATAAAAAATATATCTCCAATATCATTGATGATTATCGCAATCAATTAGTGCCATTGATAGTTCCACTTACATTGATCAAGCATTATGTCGAAAAACTTCAGGTAGAATATATTTCCAATCAGTACTATCTCAATCCTCATCCCAAAGAACTGATGCTCCGCAATCATGTTTAAATAAATACAGTAATCTCATAATCGTACATGATAAGCGATTATATTCCAACATGTTAAAATTAACACAAATTCCGTTATGTTTTTGTTGATTAAAATAGATAAATTAGGTATAATTAGGTATGAATATCAAAGAAATAATCTATGATTACTATTTGGGGTGGGTAAATAATGACCGTGAGAAGGTCCGGTCGTTGCTGGATCCGAATCTTAAATTCCTCAGTCCTAAAGATAGCTTTGAAACGGCTGATGAATTTCTGGAAAAATGCTGGAAATATGCGGAGGGATTCGACGTATTTAATGTACAGCATGAAGTCTATGGCGATGATTGTTGCTATGTAGTCTATGGCTCCATTGATTTCTGTTGTGGCGATTTGCTAAAAGTTCGCGACGGGAAAATTTACGAAATATACGTCTCCTTCAATCCGGTAAGGTAATTAGAGATTTTATCAAGATTTTAATCTGTTATTATTCCAATTGGAATGATAAGTTGCTGATTATTTCCTGAAAACATCATAAATATTATCAATCTTGATAATTTAAATATTCATTAAAGTATTTAATTGTAATGGCTTGACCGATAGCATAAAATTACGATAATAGTAGTATAAAAATAGATGGTTCAATACGGAGGTTGAATTTGGCCAATATTAAAAAGATCAAGGGTGTTATAGGTATTCTTACCGGCGGAGGGGATGTTCCCGGGTTAAATCCTGCCATCAGAGCTGTTACAATCCGAGCCAGACGAGAAGGCTATCAGGTTATTGGTCTCAGACGGGGCTGGGGCGGTATTGTAGATCTTAAACGTAATAAAAAAGCTGACAACAGTAACTGCTATCAAATCCTTACCGAAGAGATTGTAAATAAAGCCGGAAGAACCGGTGGAACATTTCTGCATAGTTCCAGAACCAACCCAGCTAATATATCAAAATTATCAGTACCGGAACATCTACAAAGTAAATATAAGAATAATATAAATGATCTTACTCAAGACGTGATCAAGAATCTTGAATATCTGGGGATAGACTACCTGATTCCTATCGGTGGGGATGATACTCTCAGTTATGGTGTCCGTTTATTTAAAGAGGGAGTCAATGTCGTTGCTATTCCCAAAACGATGGACAACGATGTCCCCGGCACTGATTATTGCATCGGATTCAGCACTTGTGTTACCCGAACAATTATGCTTACCCGTAATTTGAGAACTTCCGCCGGCTCTCATGAGCGGATACTCGTACTTGAAGTATTCGGGCGTTATGCCGGTTTTACGGCTATGCTGCCGACTATGGCCGGAGCGGCGAATAGATGCGTGATCCCTGAGCATAAATTTAAAATTGAAAAACTGACTGAATTATTGATCAAAGACAGGACTAATAATCCCAGTAAATACTCGGTTGTCCTGGTATCGGAAGGAGCCATGTTTGAGGGGAGCGAAATGGTCTTCAAAGAGATGGCGATAGATGCTTTTGGTCATGCCAAACTCGGAGGTATAGGTGAATTAGTTTCAGCCGGGATCAAAGATTTGTCTCCTAAATTTAATAAAAACAAACCCGTAGGGGTTATTAACCAGAAGCTCGGTTATCTTGTCAGGGGGGGTGATCCGGATGCTATTGACTCAATAGTTCCGATGGCTTATGGTAATCTTGCTCTGGATTTAATTCTCAAAGGGGTACATGGCCGCTTGGTGGTTCTCAAAAATGGCCGCTATGACAATGTCCCCATTGATGTCGTTACCAGTAAGAAAAAATTTGTCAATGTTGAAAAACATTACAACACCAAACGCCTTCGCCCTTATTATAAAAGCTTCGAGATGCAGCCATTATTTATTATGACCAGTGATTGATTTTTAAGGTATTAAATAATCATATTTTTAAACCACCTTAAACTATAAGGTGGTTTTTTTATTGCAAATATTCTTAAATTCAGCAACAATACGTTCGTATCATTTTCAAGTTATTGAAAGCAATAATAATTGTTAAACTTTAAAAATATAGGGATAATTATATGAAGTATATATTGTCGTTTATCATTGTTCTTTGTGCCGTTCTAAATTCAATGGGGGAAATCGTGACTAAAACAGTAGAATACAAACATGGGGATGTTGTGCTTGAGGGTTTTATCGCCTGGGACAACAGTATCGATGGCCAGAGGCCGGGTGTATTGGTGGTTCATGAGTGGATGGGCTTAAATGATTACGCCAAAAATCGATGCCGCCAATTGGCTGAGTTGGGTTATATTGCTTTTGCGGTTGATATGTATGGCAAGGGAGTTCGTCCCAAAACAAGAGAAGAGGCTTCTGAACAGGCATCAATATATCGCAGTGATCGAATATTAATGCGGAACAGAGTAGCAGCGGGATTAAATGTTTTGCTTCAGAATGAACTTTGTGATAGAAATAATGTAGCTGCCATAGGTTATTGCTTTGGCGGGGGGACTGTTTTGGAATTAGCTCGTTCCGGAGCGGATATTGCAGGAGTAGTAAGTTTTCATGGCAACCTCGATACTCCTGATTCTGAAATTGCTAAAAATATTAAGTGCAAGATACTGGTTTGTCATGGGGCTGAAGATCCCTATACATCAAAGGAGAGTGTTGACGACTTCTTTAACGAGATGAAAAATGCAGGTGTGGATTTTCAGTTTATTGCCTATTCGGGAGCTGTGCATGCTTTTACCAACCCTGAAGCCGGTGATGATCCTTCCAAAGGAGGGGCCTATAACGCCAATGCTGATAGGCGTTCATGGGAGCATATGAAAATGTTTTTTAAGGAGTTGTTTAAATAATATTTAGAATATTGCTTCAACTATCCTATAAGCCTGTTTGACGCAGTCGTTGAGGCCTATACCATAATAGGCATTGCCGGCCAGATAGAGACCGTCCAATTTTTTAAGTTCGTTTTCAATATTACGCAGGCGTTTCTGATGGCCGAGGATAAACTGGGGTATGCCTTTTTTCCATTTGTACACTTTTGTTCTTTTGGGTGATGATTTTAAACCAACGACACTATTTAAATCTCTTATAGTAAGCTCGATCAATTCGTCATCTGTTTTATTGATAACCTCATGATTGCCATCGCCACCAAGCATACAGCGGAATTGAACTTCACCTTCTGGGGATCGATTGGAAAATATCGATGAAGTCCAGATGGAGCCCAAAATATTTTTCTTTTCCTTGGGAGGAACCAAAAATCCAAAACCATCCAATGGATGCCCCACATCATTTTTATTATAGCCCAAACAGACAACTGCAATCGGAGCATAGGGAATAGCGGCCAGTTGTTCTTTTAGTGCCGGAGATAATTCGCTTACAATGCCAGCCGCTTTGTAGGATGGGGTGGCGATAATGATCTTTGAAGACATGATGGTTTCTTTATCAGAGAATTGGACGATATAACCTTCTGCCGTGCGAGTAATTTTATTAACAGAAGTCTTAGTCTGAATACAATCAGAATAAAGTTCTTTGAATCGTTCTATCAGAGGATAGAGTCCCCCTTTAAAGGAAGTCAGCCATCCACCCGGTCCAGCCGGACCGCCTGATTTTTTCCCTTGATTTTTGGCCGCTCTTGCTTTTCTAATCATAGCTTTAATTAGAGAGCCATATTCGGCTTCCATTTCGTGCATGATGCCAAAGCATGATTTAAGTGAAAGTTTTTCAGCCAATCCGCCATATACTCCGGAGACCATCGGCTGAACCAGGTAGTCAGCCGCTTCACGACCGATTCGTCTTACAACAAAATCATAAATAGTTTCATCCTCTTCTTTACTTACCGAAGCAAAGGGTTCTCTCAGGAGTCTCAAACGTCCGGGGATGCTCAGGATATCGGATTTCATAAATTTAAGCGGAGACATGGGGATCTCCCGCAAACGTCCGCCTCGCATGATAAACCTTTTGGAAACGTTATTACCGGCTCGCTCCAATATATTATCCAGTCCGAGTTCATGGCAGAGCTGAAGCGTGAGGGGCTCACGATCAAGAAAACCGTTAGGTCCCCAATCGAAACTATATCCATCTATATTATCTGTTCCAATGGTTCCCCCTAATCTTGTATCAGCTTCAAGAAGAAGCGCATTTTTTGACGCATGGCGAGTTTTTAAAAAATGCAGAGCAGCCAGACCGGAAATGCCGCCCCCAATTATAACAACATCATACTTAAGCATATTGTTATAGTCTCTCCCGAACTAACTGTGA
>CAYPUP010000210.1:0-4669 GCA_964413795.1 uncultured Ignavibacteriales bacterium | reverse complement strand
TAGAGCCAACTCCCGGTCAGAAAGATTTACTGAAGCAAAAATGGAATCTCTGGCAAAAAGGTAATCGGCAACAGTTCTTTTGGCAAATAAATCTCTGGTCTGGAGCTGCTGTTGTTGTTGAAAACGGGTCAACAGGAAATATAACTGGCAGGAGAAACCGTATCTCTTCCGATTTTTATAGAAATCCACGAGGAAGGGATTATTGAAAATCTCATCCCGGATTTCCTCGGCGTTGATAGCATCAGCCAGCATTCCGGCAAAAGTTGTTTTACCAACTCCGATTACGCCTTCAACGGCAATATAATTTGGTTCAAATGTGTCTGGCGACATGTTCTTTATACAATATTATTTCGTTAGCATCTTTTTCATTTAAAAATTGCACTATCGGTTTTTTTGTTACCGGATGCACGATATCGGGATCAATTTCCAATAAGGGAACCATAGCAAAAGGCCGGTTTAAAAGCTCCCGATGGGGAATTGATAATTCTTCGGTTTCGATAATTGCATCACCGAATAACAATATATCCAGATCAATTGTTCGCGGTTCTTTCTTCCCTTTGCCGGTGCGCCCCAAATTTTTTTCAACTAATTCCAAAGCATTTAACAATTCATTAGGGAGATATTGATATTCAATTTTGATAACCTGATTCATAAACGAAGGATTTTCACCTCTCATCTGCTGCGGTTCGGTAATATAGATAGCCGATGAAGCCACTATTTCAAGACCGGGAACTGCTTCCAGTTTGCTCTTGGCATGGGTTAGATTTTTTTCACGATCCCCAAGATTTGATCCTAATAATATGTATGCCGGGGTGCTCACACAAGCCTCATTTCTCTTTTTCATTTAACAATTTTGACACATCAGCCTGATACCGGGTAATTTCTACTTCGATATACTTAATATTCCCGGCAATAGGCGGCGTCATTTTTCTTACCTTTAAAGTAACACGATAAACAGGAAAAGTGTCAAGTAATTTACCGGCCAGACTGGAAGCCAGTCGTTCAAGCAGGGAATAAGCAGTATTCTCAACTTCGTTCTTTATCAGCTTGAAGACTTCTTCATAATCGATAGTATCGGATAGCTGGTCAGTTTGACCCGGTTCAGCGAGGTCAACTTCCAGTTCGCAGTCAACTTCGTATTTACGGCCGGTTTCTTTTTCGGCGGCAGTCACTCCATGATAACCATAAAATGACATCTCTTTTATTCTAATCAGATCCTTCATCGTCATCATCTCTTCTAAGGATTCTAAGTCTTTTTTTGGCATTCTCCTGGGCGAGGATATAGGTATCTGCCGATGCGGTAGCTGAAAAGCGGATATAGCCTTCTCCGCTGTTACCAAATGCTACACCCGGAATGCTCTGTATAAGAGCACGTCGATACAACTGCCGGACAGTGGTGGTCGATTGTTTTCTTCCCTTAGTTTTTGCCCAGAGAAATGGAATCGAATCAAATCCAGCTTTTTCCAATTCAAGTATTGACAGGAGCTTATTTGCTTCGGAGGTATTGGTATTAATGGTTTTGCGGATCTCCTTGAGCGAATCTGAAGGGAACTGACGGATGGCAGTTGTTATAAATTCAAGATAATACTTTGGAATATGTATGTTAAAAAATTTACTTGTTTGCTTTATTCCGCTTATTATTTCACGATTTCCGACCGCAAAGCCTAAGGGGAGAAACGGAAGTCCAAAAGTATAAGAAAAAGAGCCGACCTCGATTCCTACATTCTTACCCCCTTTGACACTCATAAATGATACCGGTTTTCTGCCGGAAAGAGTGGCGTAGGCTGCATCAATTATAATAGCAATATGCTCTCTTGAAGCAATCCATATTAAATCCGTAATGGTCTTTTCATTTAACTCGGCGCCGGTTGGGTTATGAGGGGAATTGAGAAACATCAGGCGGGCAATCCGTCCCAATGGAGAAGTGATACGGTCATAATCCGGCAGCCAGTGATTTTTGGGGCTTATGACATAGCTGAGGGCTTGCCCCCCACAGGCAGTTACCAGGCGGTGATAAAGTGGAAGACCAAGTTCAGGGACAAAAGCGATATCGCTGTGATCAATAAAGGTGAGGGCTATCTGCCACATGAGATTGGAAATACTACCGCCAATATAAATTTCTTTTGTCGGTTCCAGATTAACCCCATGATAGCTATTGTACCATTCGGCCAATTCTGTTTTAAGCTGTTCAATATCGCTTTCTGAGGCCGGTTTGAGTGACTCTGATGTGATTTCCTTATCAGAGGGGAAAGCGTCAATCCAGTTAAATGAAGCGAGGTCAAGAATTTTGACTTTATTAGATTTGAGCCGGCGTCTCATCCCGGGAATAAACGATGATATATCAGGTGGTAATTGATAAAGGCGGTCAGCCCGATCAACAACAACTTTTTTAATCAGCATTGAGGGCGATCTCCGTTATTTTTTTTGAGACCAGGTTTCGTCAAGTTTTTGACGCATTTTTTCCAGTCTTTTAAAATCATCCGATGGTATTGAGTCAATATTTCCCAATTGACGTGCCAGATGTACTATTCGGGCATAATGCTCAACTGTCTCATGCCTGAAAAAGGCTTCATTAAGTGAACGACCTATAGTAAGTAAACCGTGATTTCTCAAAACAAAAGCATTATTGGCTGCAATATAAGGTTCCAGACATTTTGGTACGGCATCAGTTCCGGGGGGTGCATAATCTGTCAGGGGGATACCTCCAATTGAGACAACAACTTCCGGTAGAATGTCCTCAGCTAAGTGGATCCCAGCTACAGCAAAGGCCGTTATATAAGGAGCGTGAGAATGGATACAAGCTTTAATTTCAGGCCTGTTTTTATAAACAAAGAGATGCATCAGGCTTTCACTGGAAGCTTTTAGGTTCCCCTGTAAATGCTTTCCATTGATATCGACAATCACTATATCTTCAGGCTTTAAATTCCCTTTGGGCAATCCGGATGGGGTAATCATAATGCGGTCGTCATCCAGTTTAACCGAAATATTACCATCGGTTCCCGCAATCATCTTCTGTTGATACAGCAACCGGCCAATTTCAATCAGCTCGTTTTTCATTATAAATGGTGATGCCATAACTATATGAAAGTAGTTACCACAAACATAAAAGTCAATAGCAATGAAAATAAGTCCATTTGAATGAAATGTTGAATAATCGGCCAAATCCTGCGTAGAATGTATAATGAGAGTTACAATTGCTTAAATAATGGCTGTTTTTTGTTAAAACTTACAATATTTTTTGAATCATAACGGCCATATTGTGCGTTATAAGAGTATGAATTAAAAAGAGGCGGATTAATTTAGAACTTGACATATAAATTAACTTTACCTATAATGATAGGCTAATGTCTGGAGGACTTTGATAATTGAATAGACCTGTTCATCCCTTATCTTCGCCGGGCAAGTTGGGACGCTCATTGTATACAGCCGGTTTTTTGCTATTACTCGGAATTATTTTCGGGGTCATAGTTACGTCCGGTCTGGACTTGTCGCCTCAAACAAAGGCTCAGTCATATTCCAATATTTCCGAAACCGGCCAGTATCCGCTGGTAAACAATAATGGAGTTATAGAATCCCCATTTGTGTCGGTGGTGGATAAAGTCCAGAATGCAGTAGTAAACATCTCAGCCCGTACCAAAGAAGAGACTGTTCCCTGGTGGTATCGCCATTCAGGTTATTCCACTTCCTCCGGCTCAGGATTCTTTTTCCGTGAAGACGGCTATATTTTGACTAATAATCATGTCGTTGAAAAGGCTGAAAAACTGACGGTTCGAACTTCAACTGGCTTCCAGTATGACGCAAAGGTGGTTGGATCAGATCCTGAAACAGATTTGGCCGTATTAAAAGTTGATCCTGAGGAGGATATAACAATAATACCTTTTGGAGATTCAGACTATCTAAAAGTTGGCGACTGGGCTATTGCAATCGGAAATCCTTTCCCGCAGCAGGGATTGGATCGGACAGTTACCGTTGGGGTAATTTCTGCCAAGGGTAGAAGTCATCTTAATTTTGGCAGTGAGACTCCCAATTACCAGTATTATATCCAAACTGATGCCTCGATCAACCCGGGTAATTCCGGAGGTCCTTTGTTAAATTTAAAAGGAGAGGTTATTGGCGTCAATGCTGCGATTTCATCCCCCACTGGCGGATCGGTTGGAATAGGTTTTGCCGTTCCGATAAATCTGGCTCGGGCAATTGTCCCTGATCTTATTTCGATGGGAAAAGTACAAAGAGGCTGGCTGGGAGTATACTTAAATAATGTTTCTGAAGATGAAGCCAAAAGGCAGGGTCTTGATGCTGTAAAAGGGGTGATGATCGATTCGGTTTTTATTGGTTCACCTGCTGCAAATGCGGGGATTAAAAAAGGGGATATAATAGTTGGATTCAATAATCAGGATGTAGAAAATGCAGGTCAGCTATCGGTTTTGGTTTCTACTGTTAGAAACGGCCAAAATGTACCAATAGAGTTATACCGAAACGGAATTAAACAAAAAGTTAGTACTGAAATTGGCGACCGGGATACATATTTGACCTCCGACCAGGAACAAATTAAACCTGATGATTTTGATACTTATGACTGGATGGGGATGGAACTTTTGACTTTTACACCGGAAATTGCGGAACTTCTTTCTATTGAACATGTTCCGGGGGTATTCGTCAGGCGGGTTTA
>CAYPUP010000209.1:0-4695 GCA_964413795.1 uncultured Ignavibacteriales bacterium | reverse complement strand
GATTAATACTTCTCCCGGTTTCTCCGCTCTTCCCGATCTTCCGGCTACCTGCAAAATTTGTGAAAAGGTTCTCTCTGATGATCTGAAGTCGGGCATATCCAAAAGCATATCAGCCGACAGAACACCTACCAGCGTTACCCCCGGCATATCAAGCCCCTTGGTTACCATTTGTGTCCCGAGTAAAATATTTGATTTACCGGAGGAAAAGTTATGCAGAATTTTTCTAAGCCTGAAATTACCGGTCGCGGTATCAGAATCGAGACGCAACGGTTTGGTGCCGTTAAAAAGTCTTGGGATAGACTCTTCTACTTTCTGCGTTCCGGTTCCGTGATATAAAAAATCTTTACTTCCGCATTTTTCGCATAAATCCCTGCTAAACGTGGTATAGCCGCAATAATGGCAGGTAAGTTTTCTTCCGCTACGGTGATAGTTCAACTTAACCTGGCAATTAGGACATCCCGGGACATCGCCGCATTTCGCACATTTTAACTGTGGAGAATAACCGCGCCGGTTCAGAAACAAAATAATCTGTTCATCTTTTTTAAGACGAATTTCAATTTCCTTTTTCAAGGTATAGGAAAAGTAGGTGAGGTCGCCCTTAAGTCCTGATGATTTCATGTCTATAATTCTTACGGTCGGAAGAGCGGCGCCGGCCGGACGCTTGGTGAGCTGAACTAATTTATACTTGCCGGATAGGGCCTGGTAATACGACTCCACCGATGGAGTAGCTGAGCCCAGCACGATCGGAATATTATTAATTTTCGCCCGCATAATGGCACAATCACGCCCCTGAAAACGAGGCGATGGATCGCTCTGCTTATAAGATGAATCATGTTCTTCATCGACAATAATTAAACCCAGGTTCGGCAGAGAAGCAAAAAGTGCTGAACGAGGGCCAATAACAATTTTATATTTCCCGTCACGAATACCGTTAAAACTTTCCATCCGCTCATTGTCCGACATCCCGGAATGAACTACTGTCACGGCTTCATCGAAAAATCCTTTGAAATATGCCAGGGTCGCTCCTGTCAGAGCAATTTCAGGAGTTAAAACTAAAACAGATTTGTTTTGATCGAGCACTTTTTCAGCAAGATGACAATAAACAATTGTTTTTCCCGAACCGGTGACCCCGTGCAAAAGAAAAGGCCTAAAGCCAGATTCTTGTATACTTTTGGAAATTTCAGATACAAGCAAGGCCTGTTCATCATTTAATTCGATTTGATCCAGGTCGACCCGTGGTGTAATAATATCGTCCGGTATAAATGATCTTATCTCGGCAGAAACACACAGGATCTTATCATTGACGGCGGACTTGATGTAATAATCAGTCCAACCCCGAACCAGCAATTCCTTTTTTTTCAAATAACCATCAAAAGGGAGGGGATGAATATTTTTATTCCTGAAGTACTCCTCCCACATTTCAGGATTGAGGCCATTGTATATTTTAGATGTTGGTCTTTCGGGAATATTATCTTCAAATGGTTTTTCTATAATTACCTTATTATTTATCAGGTTTTTTAATAAATCCTTTTCATGCTTGTCTATTTCATTCAACGCGGCAGGTGATACTTTTTTCCCATTTTTAAAAAACTTAGTTAAGTTATCAGGGAGAGTAGCTTCGCTGCCACTCCAGAAGTAATTTGGTTTTATCTTTGATTTTAAAAGAGGGGGTAAGGCTGCTGTAAGACAATCGGCCGGATTAGCACAATAGTACTCAGCTATCCAAAGGCACATCGTAAAAAGATCATCGGTAAAGTAGCTGTCCAGATCTATAGGGCGGATTATCGATTTTATTTTATAGCTTCCGGTGGGCTGGCCCGGTCCGATATAGTAGCCTATTTTTTTTATTTTGCCAAATGGGACAAGTACTCTTTGTCCTCTTTTTAGTTTACCGTATTCAGAAGGAATATCGTACAGAAAGAGTCCCTGCCTGGGTCCGCTTACAGCGATAAAGGCAAAATTTTTCTTCGAATGATTAATACTTGCCATAACTAATAGAAACGGCAGGCGTGATGCCTGCCGTTTTGTTTCGTTTACGGATGGATATTAAAACCACACCCATACAATATCTCAATTAGAGTTTTTCCAGTTTAGCTTTGGCATCAGCCTCTTTGGCCGAATTACCGAGCTGTTTGTAAAGCGCTGCCAGATTCTCCCAGATTTTTTTATCATGGGGATTAACTCTGACTACATTCTCATAAGCAGTTATAGCTTCATCGAACTTGGCCATCCTTAACTTGCAATCACCTAGCATAATCCAGTTATCGACATTATCCGGAGCAAGTTCTGCAACTTTTTGATAGCCAATAATAGCCTCTTCACAGTTTTCAAGAAGGGCGCAGGCAAAGGCATACTGCTCGGCAATTTCCAACTGGTCAGGTTCAAGTTGATAAGCAGATTTAAAATATACTCGGGCCGAATCAAACATTACATCCCGGCTGGCATCCCACTTTTTAAAATCTTTTTCCTGATTTATCGATCTGTAATAATTTGATGAATCGGACATTTTTGAAGCACTTATAAAAAAGTAGCGCCCGGCTCCTTTAAGGACATCTATATTTGTCGGATCAAGGTCAAGTATTCTCCGGTAAGTAGCCATAGCGGAATCGATATAAAATTCATTGCCGTGGATCTTGGTATAAGAACCATCTTCATTGGCAACCGAGTCGGTCACTGTAGCTGAACAGTTGGAATAACAGACCGAAAGATAATATAAATTCATTGTATCAGACGGAGCTTTTTCAATATACAAATTATAATACGGAATGGCACCGCAGTAATCATCGAGTTTAATATAATTGTATGCCAGTGGAAGCAGAAGACGAGTGCTGTCTATCGATTTATCAAGTCCAAGCAGCATCCAGTCGATTGCTTTTTGGTAATCTCCCTTACGTTCCCAGGCATTTCCGATAGCGACATAAGGACGGTGATCAGTTGAATCAATTAGCAGAGCCATATCCATATTGTCCTGCACGGAATCAATATTAACCATTATATCTCGCTCAAGATATGAAATGGTCGAAGAGTCCTCTTCACCAGCCAGGTCTGCTACTAATTCTTCAATATTGGTTAGTTGCGCTACACCCAGATTGTAAAACTCACGCCAGTATTTAATTTTGGTGGAGTCAACTAATTCAACATATTCATCGCATTTATCTTTATATTTTTTATCAACTTCTTCGTTTTTGCAGCAGAGCTCCAATGAATCAGCATAAGCTACCAGCAATTTTACATATTCCTTCTTCTTAATCGGATTAGGTTCACTATCGATAAAATCGACATAAATCTGCGATTTTAATGAAAGGGCCAAGGCATGCGGGCCATAAAATTCCGCTATTGTATCAAGCAAAGCTATGGCTTCTTCCGGCCTTCCTTCAACAATAGATATCTTGGCGCCGCTGAGATAAGCCTTGATATTTTTTTTCTTTGGTTTGGCATCAACGGTAGAAGCCAGAAGCATCCCTACCATTATGATCGTAAAAACTGTCAAAAGTCGTTTCAAAATATCCTCCTCATTACCAAAAACCTATTTTCATTTCAACCGTGAATGTATACTCTATATTTAACCTTGTCAACCATCCTGTTATTGTCTTGTAAACCTGATTTTATATGTCAGCTTTACCGTTTCTTCGGCTCCCACCGGGACGTTAAACTGGATAGTATTGGCATCCTTCTTAGTATATGGAAGACTGGAGTCCAGTACTTCCCAGGTATCCCAGAGACTTTTTTCAACTTTTATAGTAACCGGACTATCTTTATGATTACGAAGTTCAATCTCAAACGAACGTTCATCAACTTTATTGGAAATCACGGTACGGTCGGTCATATTTTCTTCAGCGGCAATATCAAAGGCATACCCGACTTTAATATTTAACTCTTCATTTTTGGGCGTGTGGTTGATATTATCTTCACCCAATAAAATTAAAGAACCGTCAGTATCCCCTTTAAAAAGCCTGATTCTTCCCGCCGGAAGGGGCATTCCCAAACCGGTCTCTTCGGAATTTTTAAAGTTTATAGTGACTTCAACCCGCTTGGGATCTACTTCGGGACGGTAGATATATTTTTTATTTATAGATGTACCGGCCGGTTCAAAAAGCGAAATTTGCTTGATCTCTTTGTCAGCGAGAGTTGCTTTCCGGGGAAGGGTGTACATATGATACTCAAAAAATGCTTTTTCCTCAAATCCATCATATTCGGCTGCCATATATGTCACTTCCGGGGCTCTTCCTCCCCTGATTTTCAATTCATTAACCCGACTGATATCCCCGGCAATAAGTTTTAGAGTCGCATCATTATATGTTTTACCGGAATTGTTGGTTATCGATGCCCATCCGGAGAGATTCAGATTGTCTTCATTGGCATTTAAAACACCAATGTATTCAGCCGACCAGCCCATATTGGATGTTTGGTAGCCGACTTTGCAATCCAACGGACCTTCATAATTGCTGTTATATTTCCAGAAAAGGGTTGGACGGGTTATAAGTCCATCGGGAAGTTTGGGAAAATTGGTTTCAGCAATATTTGAAAGCTGGACAATTTTAATTCCACCTGTTTTTTGAAGAAGAGTAATCGCTCCCCCGTTAAAGGCTAATAATGTCCCGCTGAATAATTTCCCGTCTTTATCGAGAAGATCAACTTCCCGGTCAATATAACGGGAATAAATCTGATCCGGACTGACCAGATCGTAAGCATAAT
>CAYPUP010000208.1:0-4698 GCA_964413795.1 uncultured Ignavibacteriales bacterium | reverse complement strand
CAAGAGTATTTGATCTTACAAATTTAATAGTAACCGAAGAATAATTTTCGAAATCATCAGTTAATTTCAGAGTGACAAATCCATTCACATCTGGTTCATTGAAAATATAGATCAGAGAATCAACCGGGATTGATCCTCCTGAGCCCAAAAATTGCCAGCTCTCAGAACCTAATCCGACAGCATATTCTAGCTTCCATCCGCCGGTATATCCTGCAAACGATGCAATTTTAATTGGAAAATCAGAAGTATAACGATTGAAGCGGGTCAAATTTGCAAGAAAGATACTCCCTCCCTCTAACAGAGCCAGGGAAGCATCAATATTCAGATAACCATAGCCGCACAGAGTATCTGGACCGGGTAAGAAGTCGCCGGTATCCATAGGATCAACAAGATCTGTAGCACCTAATTGTAAAACCTGTTCCAAAGTTTCCCAGGATATTTCGGGATGGACAGTTAAAAGCAATCCAGCCGCACCTGCCACAACCGGGGCTGCCATAGAAGTACCATCGGAGAGATAGTAAAAATCATCGATGATTCTTACATTCGGTTCCAAACTGGGATAGGGACCATACATATCGGTTCCGGCGGCTCTTAATGAAAGGATATCCAAGCCGGGAGCAATTAAATCTATATGTGAGCCAAATGTTGAAAAAGATGTTTTAAGGCCATAGGAATCACCGGCACCAATTACAAATGTGGAATCATATCCGGCGGGATAATAACGGGTGTTATCACCGCTGTTTCCGGCTGCAATACAAACCAGTACATTATTATCCCGGGCAAACCTTAAAGCATCGCGTAAAAAAGTAGATTCAAATGGAGATCCCCAGCTGACATTTATTACCTGGACACCGGAATTAACGGCATATATTATACCGGCTGTTCCCACTGCAACCGTCGCGTTTGGTTGGATTTTGACCGGCATTATTTCCGCATTGGGAACTATACCTACAACCCCGACACCATCGGCATTAGCACCTATAATTCCGGCAACATGAGTTCCGTGGCCATCTTCATCAATCGGATCAATATCTCCGTGAGGATTAAAAATATCTATTACGTCACCAGACACATCATAACCAATAGTATCATCAACTATGCCATTATGATCGTCATCGATATTGTTATAAGGAATTTCGTCCAGATTTCTCCAGATTCGACCCTGCAATTCGGGATGAAATACATCGACCCCGGTATCAACCACAGCAATAACCACTCGTGTTTTTTCTGCCGGTTGATTTTCATAGAGAGGGGATAAATTAATATCTTTTCCAGCAATACCGGATTTCAATATCAATTCATCATTATATGATCCTGATATCCGATCTATTCCAAAATATTCCTGCCCAGTGTTATGCAGATACCATTGATTTGGAAAATGATTGTCAGAAGGGTACTCAAAAAACTCAATATAATAATCAGGCTCAATATACTCTATATTCTCTGCTCCAAAAAGAGTAACCAGGTCACTCTCCGAAAGAGATTGCGAGTTATCATGTACCGTATAAACTCTTTCACAAATATCACTATCAATTAGTTCGGATTTAATTTTAAGGTTGGTAGTTTTGTTTATGGCGGCATCTTTTCCGAGTGATTGCGCCATACCGATCGGGTCAACATCCTTTTTAAATTTTACGATATATTTCCCCGGCACGGGTCCGGTGGGAGATGCGGAAGCAAAAATACTAGCGGTTAAAAATAAAAATATAATAGTTAATAAAAATCTATACATTATATCCTCTTGATCTATAACCTTAAATATATCCTGTTAGTTCGCAAATTACAAATACTTAGGTAAAGACGTTTGGGAACACCTAAACGTTTAATGTCGCTCTTGTCATAAGATAATATAGTTCAAGGAGTTGCCAAGGCTATTCCATTTCATAAAAAAACCCGCACTATAAATGCGGGTTTTAAATGTTCAG
This sequence comes from uncultured Ignavibacteriales bacterium, assembly GCA_964413795.1. Taxonomy (GTDB): domain Bacteria; phylum Zixibacteria; class MSB-5A5; order GN15; family FEB-12; genus DAOWMZ01. The sequence goes on along the minus strand of CAYPUP010000208.1, from coordinate 2,773 downwards.
TATAAAATCATACTACGGGCCGTATGTCACATCGGTAATTTCGATATAACCATCAGCTCCTTCGTCGTAAATATAAATTGTAATTGTATGAGTGCCATCCGGGTCGGAAGTAATAAACTCAATCAGGTAACTATTCGTAAGAGAACCTACAACCGGCAGAGTACTCAAATCCAGATCGGAGGCATCATTTTGAACAAAGGCTATTGTCCCGCCGGTACACTCAGATAATTTCCAGGGACGTTCAGCTATAAGAGGAGTCATGCTCCAATAGGTAGAGTCTTCACTGTAAACAGTATGGATATTAGCTTTTCCAGCCATCAGATCACACAAATAATCTGAACTCCACTCTTCAATATTATTTGGTTGAGTGGGTTCATCTGTAAAGTTTATAAACTGATGTGAAGCACCCGCCCGCCAACTGAAATTTTCATCGGCAAATCTAATTCCTACAACTCCGTTTTCCGGTCCATAACCTAGATTTGAGGCATAATTTGCAGCCACATCATGAAGACTAGCACTATCAGAACCTGAAAAATCACGAGTACGGAAAACACCTGAGACTGGATTGCCATTATAGGTGTTAAGATAAGTTTCTAGCCCTTCAGCAGTAGTAAAGTTAATAGCTCCATTTACAATACCATAATATCCCACACATCCAAACCGGACATCCAAACCACTGGCTTCAAGAAGTTGAGCAAATCTAACAATACCGGCAGCAACAGAATCCGCTTCGAGGTCCATACTCTCGGAATTATCAACGGTAAAGACAACATCAGCTTGAAGCACATTGGAGACATCAACTTTGGTAATTTTCAGCCCTCTCGGATTATCGTCTTCAAAAAGGAAGAAATTTTCACCGAAGACCGGGACTATCGGATCACCGGTATTGGGATTAAATAATCCGCTGACATTTATCTGGACAAGATTACAGGTAGAACTATTATCCAGTGCGAAACTGGTCGATGGGCTAATATTGTCATAGTTTATCGCCGCCATGGAGCTTTCACTAGTAGACGGATTATTCGGAACACCACAGCTTCCGCCCCCATCATTATCACCGCCAGGATCATAAGTAGGTTTCTGAAGATAGGAATAATCTTCATCGTCACATCCGGTTGTGACTAAAAACATCAGCATACTAACTGCCAGTATAATTAGCAGTAATTTACGCATATAACGCTCCTTGTATTTTTAGAAAAATTATTTCTCTTTAACATTTCCTGCTTCTGCATAAGTTTACTTAACAGTAAACCTAATGCAGAGATAACATTTCCCTTATTACGGGAACCACATTTCACCTATATACAGGTTTCAAGAAGATAATATTATTCTAATTTGTCAATTATAAAATCGGAACTTTTGCCATTTCACTTCATTTAATATGTTATCTGAAAAGGATTTTTGGCAATTTCTTTATTTTTATTGGGATGGTATTGATATTTTTGATCTTTTTTGCTGATTCTCATCATTTTTTTGGCGAGCTTCCGATATTAAGTGACATAAACAGTTTGGTATTAAAAATTTAAATAAGAATAATTAGCATGTGCGGAATAGCAGGATACTTAGAACTAAACAAAGCAAATAAGCCGGATCACCAGCTTGTAGCCAGAATGGTAAACTCTATTCGCCATCGAGGTCCGGATGAATTTGGAGCTTTTTTTGATAATTATTGTTCTATGGGTCATGCCCGCCTCTCAATTATTGATTTATCATCAGGCTCCCAGCCATTGACCAATGAGAATAACAATCTATGGATTGTTTATAATGGCGAGATTTTTAACTATAAAGAGTTGAAAATTGAGCTTGAAGATGCCGGGCATGTATTTAAGACTCAATCCGATACCGAAGTTATCATTCATGCTTATGAACAATGGGGTAAAGATTGCCTGAATCGCTTTAATGGCCAGTTTTCATTTGCCCTTTATAATAGCGCAACACATGAAATGTTTCTTGCCCGCGACAGACTGGGGATTCGACCCTTATATTTTGCCCTTCAAAATGGCCGGCTCTATTTTGCTTCCGAAATAAAAGCTATCTTTTCTGATCCAACCATTCCGCGCGAAATAGACCTTCAGGGATTAGACCAGACCTTTACCTGGTGGACTACCGCCCCGCCAAAAACAATATTTAAAAATATTCAGGAACTTGAAGCGGGACACTGCCTCCATGTCAAAAATGGCGAGGTTCAAAACAAATGCTACTGGTCGTTATCCTATCCTGAAGAATTTGACCGGAAACGATCTTCTGCTTCCTGGGCGGAAGAGTTGCATGATCTATTGGTAGATTCAGTCCGGCTCCGCCTTCGAGCCGATGTCCCAGTTGGAGCATATTTATCGGGAGGCCTGGATTCTTCAGCTACTACCGCATTGATTAAAAATTTCACCAATACCCCAGTAGAAACATTTTCCATTGCTTTCCACGATAAAGCTTACGATGAGTCTGAATATCAATTACAGATGGCTGAATTTTTAGGGACAAACCACCATCAGGTAAAATGCTCTTATCTTGACATTGCCGAAAACTTCCCCAAAGCAATATGGCATGCCGAACGTCCGATTCTGAGAACGGCACCGACACCTTTAATGATGCTTTCGGAATTAGTAAGAAAGAATAATTTCAAAGTTGTTTTGACCGGTGAAGGAGCTGATGAAATCCTTGGGGGTTATGATATTTTCAAAGAGACGCTGATAAGAAGCTTCTGGGCGCGTAATCCGGAATCAAAATGGCGTCTCATCCTGCTGAAAAAACTCTATCCGACCCTCCCCCTCTCCGG
>CAYPUP010000207.1:0-4734 GCA_964413795.1 uncultured Ignavibacteriales bacterium | reverse complement strand
CGGAGACAAGCCCCGTCGTTACGCGGCAACTTTGTAATCCCGCGTAGAGGGCGGCTTTGTGTCGCCCGATTAAAAGATTGAGCTATGTATTTATAAAATACATGACTTTTTCAATACTCCCCTGCGCGGGAATGACAAAGGTATATCCCATGTCTAAGGAGTAAAATCTTCTTGATTGTAATATTGTTACATATGAGTTTTAACTAATTTCTGTTTGACATACGGTTTTTACTTTCCTTATCTTTGGGGATTGATATTTCAACCTGTCAGATAACTTTGTACCTGCCTGACAGGGGCAAGTAAATGACATTACTGAACTTTGTACCGGTCGGTTGATTAATTATCTGACAAAAATGAATTGGACTATAAGGGATATTTATTGAACCCGGGAATATGGTTGGATTGTTATAAGTTATTAAGATGTTAAATACACCGTTGGTCAACAGAAGAGTTCTGCTCTTAAATCAAAACTACGAGCCCCTGACGGTCTGCTCTGCGAGGCGGGCGGTGGTATTGTTATTTTCCGGTAAAGCGGAGATGATCGAAACAGCCGATGGCATCAAAATCAGGACGGTTGATAATAGCTATTCTCTGCCCTCGGTGGTGCGGCTTTGGAAATACCGCAAGGTTCCGTTCAAGAAAATCATGCTTACCCGTAAAAACATAATTATGCGGGATAACAACACCTGCCAGTACTGCGGAACAACCAAGGGACCGATGACTGTCGATCATGTCATCCCCAAAACCATGAATGGCGGGGAGGCCTGGACAAATCTTGTTTGTGCCTGTTCTAAATGCAATAATAAAAAGGGGGACAGGACGCCGGAGAGTGTGGGGATGAAGCTTCTGAGAAGACCGACCCGCCCGAGCTATATTACTTTTATCCAGCATCATTACGGCGTATCTCAGCAATGGAAACCCTATTTATTTCTCGATCCCTCCAGTGGAAAATATTTGACAACCTAATTGATTGTAGGTCGCCTGTGGTTTCGACATTTTATTGTATCAATTTGCGCCGTCAGGAATCCTTTCCTGACGGTAAAGTTTATAAATTATCAAGTGCTGTCAGGAAGGGATGTTCGTACTATGACATGGGTAACAGTTGTGCCATTACATAGGGAATTGTTAGTGACCAATAAATGATTTCTTTTTACAGATTAATATTATCTAACTTATGATTCTTGGCGGATTAGAAGACGAATCCACCCTACTACCACTTGGCGGATTCGAATACGAATCCACCCTACTAACACAACTCAGCAATTCGCCCCACAATTTTTTTTAAAGTTTTAATTGATTTAATCGAACAAGATTGATAATATCAAAGGCTAAATGTATTGAATATATTAAGTTTATCGCTATTTCAGTGATTTATGGAAATTGAATAGTAAACCCACCGCAAGCGGTGGGCTACCAATTGCTTAAAGAATTTATGAGTGAGAATAACAAAGATAAACAGCTGGTTTGCGTAAGATTTTATAAATGATTATGACTAACAAAGATAAACAACAGGTAATCCTCTCAGGAATGCAGCCGACCGGGGCATTGCATATCGGCAACTACGAAGGAGCCCTCAAAAACTGGGTTGAATTGCAGGATCAGTACCAAATGTACTGCTGTATCGTTGACTGGCATGCCCTTACAGCCGATTACGAAAACCCCGGAATCCTCAAAGATCGTATTTTTGAAGTAGCGGTCGATTTTATGGCCGGCGGGCTTGATCCCCAAAAATGCGCTATCTTTATCCAATCAGATATCAAAGAGCATTTAGAGCTTCACTGGATATTTTCTACTCTAATATCTGTACCAACGGTACTGCGTCTCCCGACTTATCAGGAAAAGAAAGATAATCTCGATTCCTATGCTTTCCTGGGCTATCCGGTTTTACAGGCAGCTGATATTTGTGTTTATAACGCCGACAAAGTTCCGGTTGGGAAAGATCAGGAAAAGCATATTTGGTTAGCCGCTGATTTGGCCAAAAGATTTAATCATTACTACGGACCGACCCTGAAAGAACCGGAAGGGCTGTATCGAGAAATCCCCCTCATTCTTGGATCGGACAACCGCAAGATGTCCAAGTCTTATGATAATCATATCCCGATGGGTTATACTCCCGAAGAGACCCAAAAGAGGATCAAGACATTTTATACCGATGAAAAGAAACTCCGCAAAGGAGACCCTGGCCGTCCGGAACAATGCCCGGTATATTTGTTACACAGGATATATACTGAAAAGGCTAAAGAAACTATTGCCCCGCCCTGTAAAACGGGAGAATTAGGCTGCGCCGATTGTAAAAAGAGACTGACGGAGAACCTGAACAAGGCTATGGAACCGATTCGGGAAAAACGAAATGAATTACTAAAACAACCGGATCATATCTGGGATGTTTTAAAAGAGGGTGGCAACCAGGCCAGAGAAAGAGCTCGGTCAGTGATGGATAAAGTGCGCACCGCTATGAAAATGAATTATCGAAAGTGAGTTATGGAAACAACAACTTTGACCAATCATAATTATCGTGTCGAACTTCCGATTTTCAGCGGACCTCTTGATCTGCTGATGTACCTGATAAGGAAAGAGGAGGTCGATATTTATGACATTCCGATTTCAAAGATTACCAAACAATATCTGAAATATATGGAGTTGATGCAGGATCTGAATCTTGAAGTTGCCGGTGAATATGTTCTGATGGCCGCAACTCTGATCCGAATTAAAGCCCGTCTATTGCTCCCCCGTAATGAGGATGATACTGATGAATTCGATCCTCGCGAAGAGCTGATCATGGCTTTGATCGAGTACAAAAAATATCGGGAAGCAGGAGAAGTATTAAAAGAAAAAGCTCTGATTGAGGAACGCAATTTTGTTCCGCCTTCGCCGTTTGATAAAATTGAAGCCAGAACTGATACTATAAGCGGAACCTCACTGTTTGATTTGCTGACTGCTTTTAAGGATGTTCTCGAAGCCCGTAAAGAGGATGCCTTTCATAATGTCGATACGGAAGAAGTGACAATCGAGGATCGTATTACGGAAGTCATGAAATTTCTCAGGGCAAATGAAATCGCTACTTTTCAGGAACTGTTTCAGGATATCCCCAAGCGAATAATTGCGATCGTAACTTTTCTTGCCATTCTGGAATTAGTCAGAACCCAGAGAATCAGCGTCAATCAGGCTGTTGCTTTCGGCGAAATGAGAATTTATCGGGGTAAAGAGTTTTATACTCCCCGCCAGGCTTTTGATCTGGTTGATTACATATCAATTGAAGAAGAGAGTGTGAGCGCATAATGAATAACGGACAAAACAACACTGTCATAGAAGCCCTTATTTTGGCCTCCCCGGAACCACTGCCGGTCAGGCGAATCATAAATTTAATCGAGGATATGACACCCGGTAAAGTCAGCCAGGCTGTTGCGGAATTAAACAAACGCTACATGGAAGCCAACTCCTCCTTCAGGATTCGTGAAATTGCCGGAGGATACCAGTTTTATATTATGCCGGAATATGCCGGGTTTGTCACCGATATGTTTGCCCGTACCCGTAAAATTCGCATGACCCGCGCCGCCCTTGAGACTCTGGCCATTGTGGCTTATCGCCAGCCGGTTACCAAAACCGATATTGAGCATATCCGCGGGGTAGCCTCGGATGGAGTGCTGCATAATCTTCTGGAAAAGAAAATGATTACCATCAAGGGACGCTCGGAAAAAATTGGCCGTCCCCTTCAATATGGCACGACCGATGAGTTTTTGAAATTTTTTGGTCTGTCTCGTTTGGAAGATCTCCCAAAGATGTCGGAAATCGAAGAACTGATCAGAGCTTCGGAACCACAAAATGAATACCAGCTCTGCCTTGATCCCAATGCCCTTGACGGGGAAATGCAAAGCAAGCTCAACGTTGCTGATGGTACTTTTGATCCGGCTTCCCGCAATGAAAATGATGATGAGGAATTCGATAATGATAATATTGAATCAATGGAAATTGATGAATCTTCGTCTATAGGAAACATTAAACTGTCTATTGATATAGAGGATGACAATGAAGATGACGTGGATGATGAGGGTGTTATAGTCGATTTGGATATTACTGCTGATTCTTCAAAATAGATTTTGTGTCTGGCAGATACCTTCGTCTGCTGGAATTTGGATACTATTGCAGGTTTTTCACAGATCCTTTGTTTTTTTAGCTGCAGAGGACAAGTCTCTTGGTACGTATCAATAAATATCTCTCCCTATGCGGGGTGACCTCGCGCCGCGGCGCCGAAACTATGATTGCCCAGAGAAGAGTTGTAGTCAATGATAAGGCCGTTGAAAAATTAGGCACCATCGTTGATGAAGAAAAAGATGTGGTCAAAGTTGACGGAACAATCATTACCCCGGCCAGTGAAAAATTATGCATCCTCTTATATAAACCAAAAAGGGTTATGACCACTCTGCATGATCCTTTTGGAAGGAAAACAGTCGCCAATTTTGTAAAAAATGTTTCTGAGAGAGTATATCCGGTAGGTCGTCTTGATTATGATACCGAAGGGGTGCTGCTCCTCACCAATGACGGCGACCTGGCTTACAGGCTGGCTCATCCGAAGTATCAGGTGAAAAAAATCTATGAAGCCAGAGTAGAGGGAAAATTTACCGAAGAGGCGTGTAATAGAATTTACAAAGGGATTCAATTAGAAGATGGTGCAATCGGCAAGGGAACGGTCAGGATTTTAAGATATATGGGAAAAAACAGCCTGATAAGAATAAC
>CAYPUP010000206.1:0-4745 GCA_964413795.1 uncultured Ignavibacteriales bacterium | reverse complement strand
GACTTCGACCTCATGGCGTGAGACCGAGACCGATTGCACTCGGCTGCCGATAAGCTTTTGTTTTAATAACTGGCCTTCAATATCAGTCCTGAATTTCTTTTTTAAATCACGAAGAGTCAACCCCTCGGCTGAAAGGGCTTCAAGGAAAGCATCATTGCTGGGGAAGTTTTGAGCAACCCGGGCAATCTGCTCATCAAGAGCCTGATCCACTTCTTCCGGGCGAATTTTTATCGAGGTGTCCTGTTCGGCTGCCAACAAAAGCAACTGATCCGAAACCATCTGCTCAATAACCTGCTTCTGGAGTTCTTCAACCTCTTTTTCGGTGGATGGCTTTTTCTGCATCTGCATAGCCATCATCTGTGTCTGGGTGGCAACTTCAGAGGCAAGGATTACTTTATCACCGACGACAGCAACAATTTTATCGACCACTTCCCTCTTGCTCCATCCCGAAGATGCAAAAATCAGCAGAAGTAAAAAAATCAGGGTAATGTTTGAAAGCATTTTCATATTTTAATTATTTGATCCTGACTCCACTTTATCATATTTGCTTTTATCAATTGTAGTCCAAATTGCTGCAGTATCAATTTCAATATTAGTGGATTTCTTTCGCTCGTTAATCCAGGTATTAATAGCATTGATTTTATTCTGCCTATTAATTTTATCAATAATAGTCCTTTTAACACCAAGGAAGTCTTTCAACACAGCCTCAATTTTATCCTCGACATAAAAAATGGAATACTTTCCATTAGTTAATACCGGACCACCGATTGCACCGATAGGCGTATTCAAAGCAGCTTGGTATATTTCAGGGAAATATTTCTCCTGAACATCGCTTATTTCTCCTTTAGAGGCTCTTTTACCCGGTCGTTCGGTCAGATCCATAGCTAATTCCAGAAATTTTTGTCTGGATTTTATCTCTTTGGCCAATTTGGTGGCTTTTAATTCATCACTTAATAAAATCTCATAAATATGAACCTTAGCCGGAGTGGTAAATTCATTTGGGTTATCATCATAATACTGGCGAATCATTCCTTCATCAGGCTCGGATAGGGAAACAATAGAATCCGATTTCATTATATCAGCCATGGCCAGCTCTTTGAGAAGCTTAACTTTTTTGATGTAATCAGAATCATTATCAAGCCCCATATTATGGGCTTCGGAAACCAGTATGTCGGTAATTTTCAAATTAAAGATTACCACAGCAAGAGAATCGTAATCATCAAAATCGGGTTTAATAGTGGGAGAAAGGTTTTTACACATCTCAAGATATTCCATAATGGTTATCTGGCCGCCATTCCATGTACCCAGGATAAGTTCTTTCTCACTCCTATCGAGCTGTTCCAGGTCGAAGTCGTTTTTAGGAAGCGACTCCAGAAGCATCGGAGGATAAGAAATATCTCTTTTATGGATGATATAATCGCATGTAGCAGTGTCAATGCGGATCGGGTAACGTTCTTTGATATCGTTGAAATACGCTTCACCTTTATTGCGTCTTATAATATTGGTCAGTCGTTCTTTCAAAGAAGGCTTCATTTGTTCAAAATCGGTCCGGTATTCATTTGGTAGCCGATCAACCAGTTTAATAATATGGTAGCCAAATCGAGTCTTTACCGGCGGTGATACTTGTCCTGGTTCCATAGATAAGACAGCATTCTGATATTCATCTACCATATCTCCCCAGGTAAAATAGCCTAAGTCACCTTTATTTTTACCGGCCGACGGGTCAATCGAGTAATCATGGGCCAGCTTCTCAAAATTCTCACCATCTTCAATTTTTTTCAAAACCATCTGAGCGGTATCAATATTATCCACAAGAATATGCGATGTACGATTCTTATATTCCAGTTTATCCCAGAATTCCTTCATCTGCGATTCATTTGGTTCGGAGTTATCAACAATTATGCGCTGGGATAACACATCCAGAAGGAGCTTGTCTTTGTTGGCTAAAACAACTCTGGCCAATTCTTCAACCTTATCAATCCCTTTTTCATAAGCCCCTTGTATAAACATACGGGTATTTATAATGGAATCCAGAGTCTCTCTTCTCTTTTCAAACTCGTCATCGGCCGTCTGAAAAGGCGCAGCGGAATTAAAGAAGTTGTTAAATTCTTCTACAGAAATAACATAATCTCCAACTTTTGCGAGAGTCGGATTATCATTTGATCCACATCCAAAAATGCAGAAAGTCAACATGACTATAAAAATTATACCAAGGGACAAATTAGCTTTAAACATCAAAAAAATTCCTCCAATTAATTTTACTTTCTACATTATAAGTACCGCAAAGTTTCCTCTACGGCGTAAGATACCTATTATACATAACAGGGATTGATTCGCCAAGTTATTTTGAAGGCTGGAAAAAAAATAAAAGCTTTATTCATTGTCAGATTCAAGGTAATCTTTGGTCGAGGAGCGGCGATTTATCTGCTGAGACAGCTTTTTGGTGAATTCCAGAGCAGAATTTTGACCATAAACCTTTAACATATGGTTCATAGCAATAACTTCAGAAATAACAGTGATATTTTTACCCGGCGAAATCGGCAGGGTTACAATCGGAATCTGAACCCCTAAAATAGCAGTTCTTTTGTCTTCAATACCAAGTCGTTCATAATCCCGGGTTTCTTCCCATAAAGTCAGGTTCACTTCAACTTCAATCCTTTTTTGCAGTCGAATCGCTCTGATCCCGAACAATTGTTCAATGTCTATAATTCCCACCCCCCTGATTTCCATATGGCGCCCCAATAATTCCGAACCGGAACCGATAACCACATCAGGGGCGGTCCTGGTAATTTGAACCACATCATCAGCAACGAGACGATGCCCCCTTTCCACTAAATCAAGAGCAACTTCGGATTTTCCAATCCCGGCTTTTCCGGTATAGAGCAAACCGACACCATAGACATCAACCAGGGTACCATGAACAGTTATGGAGGGAGCAAACAGGTGATCGAGATATGCTGAAAGCCTATTACTCAATTCGGCGGTTGTTAAACGGCTTGAGAAGACACCGGTGTGATGTCTATCAGCCGCTTCAACAAACTCTTCCGGAGGCGTTATTCCCTTGGCAATAATCACCATTGGAACATCATATTCAAAAAGAGTATTAGCTGTCTGTCTAAGGTCTTCAATAGAAAGCCGAGTCATATAGGCCATTTCTGTCTCGCCTATTACCTGAACTCTGCGATTGGCAAATCTCTCAAAAAAGCCGGTCAGAGCCAAACCGGGACGATGAAGTTCCGGGTGATGGATTACTTTATTTAACCCGGCCTCGTTGCTGTTCAGGAGAGTTAACTCAAGATCCTGATTACGCGAGTTGAAGAACTTTTCTACTGTAATTCCTGCCATAATATGATAAATATATAAACAGTTTAATATAAATTGCAAGTTACAAAACAAAGAAAAACCCCGCTGAAGCGGGGTTAATCAGAGGAGGATTTCCAGGACGTATTGCGGTTGCCGGAAAATCTATTAATCCAATTTTTCGTTAATTTCCTGAATTTCTTTCTGGAGTTGTTTGAGTTCTTTTTTAAGCTCTTTCATCTCATTTTCATATTCATTATCAGATTCATTTTTATACTTAAGATTGAGACCTTTAAGACTTTCCAATTCTTTCATAGCCTCCTGAAGTTCCTTCATACTTTCCTTAAATTCTTCTCCATTGAACTCAAAGTTCAAATCATCAGTATCAAAATCGTTTTGGTAGAAATAACCATGCTTGGGGGAATGAGGAGCATTAGGAACATATATATCGACATCACCCGGATTCTGGAACCATGAATAAGAATTTGTCTCGTCTAATTCACAATTAATTTCCTGACGGTGGCCATTTCGGAGAACTACCAGAGTAATATTGTCACCCTTCTCGTGATCCCGTATAATTTCGCTTAGATCACCGCTACCTTCGATTTTTTCATTATCAGCGGTTATAATAACATCGCCGGCTTTGATTCCTGCTTTTTCAGCCGGGGAATCTTTTTCTACAGAAGAGATAAGAACGCCTTCATCCTCGGAGACACCAAAATATTCACCAAGCTGGTCAGATAAATCAATCAGATTTACCCCAAGATAGCCGCGGGTTTTATCGCCGGAATTAAATACACGCCTGGCGCCATCTTCATCTTCATCATTAAAGCCATAAAAATAACCATTTTTAATTTTCTTCTTCTGATCATCCTTAAGGGCATATTGATAGCTCTTTTGGGGATGTTCATCGACAGTCACTTTGATATTTTTCTTATCGCCATCTCTGAAAATAACAAGTTCAACTTCGTCACCGGCTTTGGCCTCATCCAGCAGATCAAGAAGATCATCGACATCGGATACTTTTTCCCCATTGAAAGATACAATTACATCCTCTTCAAACAATTTTGCTTTTTCAGCTGGGGAATCTTCAAAAACCTCATTGATAAGAGCGCCATAATCTATCCCAAGATCAAAAGCTTCGGAAAGATCTTTATTGACCGATTGCGTTGTAATACCAAGCCAGCCCTTGTTTGATTCACTCTTGGTAAAGGCAGTGCCGACAATTATCGAAACCAGAACCGTGACAATCAATAAAAAAATAAGATGCTTTTTCATTAATCACCTCCATGAATTATTTTTATTTATACTACCTCTTTATACGAGGGTAATTTTAAGAGGTTTCAGATGATCGATTTTTTAAATACGTAGAGCTTAGTACATGCCCAACATCAGGTTGATTAGGAGCTTGTTTGAGATATTTTTATCAATACCCCAGAAAAGTG
>CAYPUP010000205.1:0-4760 GCA_964413795.1 uncultured Ignavibacteriales bacterium | reverse complement strand
TTGAAAAACTGGCCGGACGATTGGGAATCGGTAAATTATCACCACGCCAGATGGCTGCCGTTAAAGAGAGCCTCATCATAGCCGGAGAGATCAAAAATATTCTTGAGCAGGCTCATAGTCCATTATTAACCGGTATTGCGGGCAGCATTCCCAAATGCGATGATTTGATTGACATTATTAATAATGCTCTCGTTGATGAACCCCCGCTGTCAGCCATGAATGGGGATATCATAAAAAGAGGATATTCAGCCAGGCTCGATGAACTGAACGACTCTATCAAGGATGCCCGACTCTATATTGGTTCTCTGGCGAAGATTGAAAAGGAACGAACCGGTATCAACAGTTTGAAAGTCGGCTTTAACAAAGTATTCGGTTACTATATTGAGATTACAAAATCCTATCTCAATTCTGTTCCCGAAAATTATATCCGCAAGCAAACCCTGGTCAATGCCGAAAGGTTTATTACTCCCGAACTAAAAGATAAAGAAAACCTGATTTTAACGGCTGAAGAAAAAATTTTCAAAATAGAAGAAGAACTCTATCTGGAACTTGTTGAAAAATTAAATATCCGCATTGCTGATATTATTTCAACCGCTGATTTGTTAGCTGAAGTTGATCTTGTTTCCGGCTTGGCCGAAGCGGCGGTGGAAAATCTTTTTACCCGGCCTGATATTTACGAAGATACTCGCTTGAATATCGAAGAGGGACGCCACCCAGTAATTGAATCGGTTATCCCGGCTGGGTCATTTGTGTCCAACGATGTTGCTTTATCATCGGAGAAAGACCGTATCCAAATCTTAACCGGTCCAAATATGTCCGGGAAATCAACTTATCTCAGACAGGTAGGATTGATTGTTATCATGGCTCAGATTGGTTCTTTTGTTCCTGCGAAAAAGGCTGAAATAGGTTTGGTTGACCGGGTTTTTACGAGAGTAGGAGCGGTGGATAATCTGGCGCGGGGGCAGTCAACATTTCTGGTGGAAATGATTGAGACCGCAAATATTTTAAACAATGCCACTCAAAAATCACTGGTGCTGCTCGATGAAGTCGGACGGGGGACATCCACTTTTGACGGCCTCTCCGTAGCCTGGGCGGTGGTCGAATACATCAATGAGCTGATCAAAGCCCGTACGATATTTGCCACTCATTACCATGAATTAACCGGGATGGCTGAGATTTATACCGAGGTAGTTAATTTTCAGGTGGCAGTAAAAAAATGGGAAGACAAAGTGATCTTCCTGCACAAAATAATTCCCGGCGGATGCGATGATTCTTATGGCATCGAAGTAGCTAAATTAGCCGGACTGCCGAGCAAACCGATAATTAGAGCACGGCAAATTTTAAGACTATTGGAGTCGGGGAAATTCACCCAAAGCGAACTTGGCAAGGGAATCTACAAAGAAAAGGTGCAGCCATCACTTTTCGACCAGCAATCTTCGATTGTCGAAGTAAAAATCAAAGAGGCTGATCTTGATAATCTCACGCCGATGGAAGCCCTTAAATTTTTGCATGAACTAAGAAAAGATATAAAATGAACCGATCACAAGCAGATAAGACAAAAAAAAGGTTTATCCGCCCCCTTCCGGTTCAGGTGGTCAATAAGATAGCTGCCGGTGAAGTTATCGAACGTCCCTCAGCAGTGGTTAAGGAACTTGTTGAAAATGCCATCGATGCCGGAGCTACCCAGATTGATATAATCATCGAGAAATCCGGAGCCAAACTGATTAAGATTGTCGATAACGGCTGCGGTATCCCTGAAGAGCAACTGGAAATTGCCTTCTCCCGCCACGCAACTTCTAAAATTTCTGTTTTTGATGATCTCAATACTCTTTACACTTATGGTTTTCGCGGCGAAGCACTGCCCTCGATTGCATCGGTCTCAAGAATGAGAATGGTTACCCGTGACAGTGTTTCTACCACTGGTACCGAGATTATCTATGAAGGGGGAGTTCTGCAATCCAAAGAACCGATGGCCAGTCAAATCGGAACCACGGTTGAGGTTGAAAATATTTTTTTTAATACTCCGGCCCGAAGGAAATTTCTAAAATCCGAAGCGACCGAAACCCGTCATATCTCCCGCACAGCAATGGCTCTTGCGATAGGCCGATACGATATCGGCTTTTCATTTACCAATAACGGTAAAAAAATATTTTCCGTTCCGAGCGGCACATCCCTGAGTGTGAGAGTTGCAGAGCTTCTTAAAAAAGATGGTAAATTTATCCCGATAGAATTTAAAGGAGAGTACGTTGATTTAAATGGTTGTATCGGATTGCCTGATATGGCGCAGCATAATCGTTTTGGTCAGTTCCTTTTTGTAAATGATCGCTATGTCCAGTCGCCGGTTATATCGCATGCTTTTATGGCCGGTTATGGAGAGCTTGTTCCCAGAGGAATGTTCCCTATTGGAGCCTTGTTGTTAACTGTTAAAACCAGTGATATCGATGTTAATGTTCATCCAGGCAAGACCGAAGTGCGCCTCTTGTTTGAGCGGGAGATTCATCGTGAGGTAAGACATATTGTGGCGGATTCTCTAAAACAGGATGGGATCATACCAATTTTTAGAAGCATGGGTTCAAACCATTCTTCAATAGCTGGCAGCTCTTCTCATTTTTCTGAGAGATCGCCTTTTGATAAAAAGCCGGAATCTGGTTCAAGACAGAATTTTATCCCCGGCATTAACAATTCACAGCCCTTAAGTCCGCATGATCTTGACAGGCTTTATAATCAAAAAGAAATCGATCCTTCAAAAATGCAGTCACCACCAATTAATGTTGATAAAGAGACGGGCGAAATTATTGACTCTGTAGTTAGTTCTCCTATAGAAGGGTCTAAGACCCCATCTGATGGTTTTAGTTTGGTGGGACGGTTTGCCAATTTATACCTTCTGCTGCAGTCAGGTGAGAATCTTTACATCGTGGATCAGCACACTGCTCATGAACGCGTCCTCTATGAAGAGACCCTTGATAGAATAAAAAATCAGTCATTGCACGGGCAGAATTTACTTTTCCCGGTACAGATAGAGCTTTCTCCCGAGCAATTGGCTGTCTTTGAAGAATCTCTTGATATGCTCAATAAATCCGGGTTTAGTGTCTCTGAGTTTGGCGGCCGTACGGTTAATATTGAGGCGGTTCCGATCGTACTGGCCAAAAAATCACCGGAAAAGATGTTTTTGAAAATTATAGATGATCTTGCCTCTCTGAGAAAAGCGGGCTGTGATCTGATCAAGGCTATGGCACAGTCGATTGCTTGTAGATCAGCAGTTATGTCCGGGGATAAATTAACCGATCAGGAAGCGGTTCATTTGATTGCTTCCCTGCTGAACTGCCGGGACAAATATTCCTGTCCCCATGGCCGTCCGACTTTTATAAAAATCAGCAAAGATGATCTTGATAAGCAGTTTGGGCGGGGGTAATATTATAACTTTTATTCCTATAATTTGCGGACCAACCGGATCAGGGAAGACCGGAGCAGCAGTTAGGCTTGCTGAAATTTTTCCGATCGAAGTAATCTCGGCTGATTCCCGCCAGGTAATTAAATATCTCAATATCGGAACAGCCAAGCCAACCCCCGAAGAATGCAAAGCAGTTAAGTTTCATCTGGTGGATATTATTGATCCGGGCGAACGCTTCTCTGCCTTCAAATTTATTGATAGTGCTGACAGAGCAATTTCAGATATCCTCTCAAGAGATAAAATCCCCATTATTGTCGGGGGAACCGGTTTATATTTAAAGGCTTTGTCTGATGGCGTGGTTGAAATCGAAGAGGAGGATATGGCTATCAGGGAAAAGCTGGAAGAGGAGATGGAACAGTATGGCCCTGAAATTATGTATGACAATTTAATGCGTGTCGATCCCATAGAAGCTGTTAAATTACACTTCAATAATCAAAGAAGAGTGATAAGAGCCCTTGAAATATTTTACCTGACCGGAAAAACCAAATCTGAAATAGTAACTACCGGAAAGTATTTTAAGAGTAAATATTCTTTCAAATATTATTGTTTGGCTCAGGAGCGTGAAATCCTGTACGAACGGATTAACTCCAGGGTTGATCAAATGCTGAAAATGGGATGGCTGAATGAGATTCAGGAGTTGATTAAACAAGGGATGGGTGATTCAATCAGAAGAGCCAATGTAATCGGTTATTCTGAACTTCTTGATTATCTTGAGGGTAAATATACTCTGGAAGAGGCGGTTTTGCTGATAAAACAGAATACCCGGCGATACGCCAAACGCCAGATGACCTGGTTTCGAAATCAGACTGATTCCGAATTTTACGAATCGGCTGATATACTCGTCAATAATTTAGTGGTTTTGTTTGATAAATTAGAAAAAAAACAATAAAATGCAGTAAAAATTGAAAAAACTTGACTCTTTATAACCCTTTGAGCAGTATATAATTTAGAAGATGTATGCATTGTCAAGATTAGATGATTTGAGGCCGATAAATAGAAGAAACACCATATATGGGATGGATTATGATTAGCATTAAAAATTCGCTCTTTGAGACAATATATTTAATCTGTTTCATTTTAGTTATCACTTTGATTTTTATTGGTTGTGGCGGTAACTCCGGGATGGCCTCTCCAAAAAAATATGGGACAGCATCGGAGGAAAACCCAAATACTTCAAAACCAAATCAAACTCCCCAGGTAAGCGATTCCACTAGAAATACTACATATACTGAAACTAGTTCCTCTGCCATTAATCCTATAAATAACTCTACCAATGAAGAACCAGATAATGCCGCTAACTCAAAATCTT
>CAYPUP010000204.1:0-4825 GCA_964413795.1 uncultured Ignavibacteriales bacterium | reverse complement strand
AACAACAGCCTACACCCGCGATGGCTCGTTTCATATCTCCGGTGACGGCCGAATAGTAAATAGTGATGGATTCTTTCTTGACCCGGATATCTCTGTCCCCCAGGATGCTTCGGCTATTTCGGTCGGAACGGATGGAACAGTTGAAGTGCTGGTTTCCGGGCAGTCACAGCCTACACAGGTTGGACAGCTTGAACTTGCCCGTTTTGTCAATCCAGCCGGTTTAGAAGCTATCGGGCGCAACCTGCTCATTCCGACCAAAGCTTCCGGTGACCCTATAACTGATGTCCCAACCCAGAACGGATTGGGTTCGATTGATCAGGGCTATCTGGAAATGTCGAATGTGCTGGTTGTCGATGAAATGGTCAACATGATTGTCGCTCAGCGGTCATACGAAATGAATTCAAAAGCGATTCAGACTGCCGATGATATGGCCAGTGTTGCCAACAATCTTAAAAGGTAAATGAAGTGAAAAGGATTTGTAAACTATTTCTCATATTAATCTTTTTCCTTTTATGCAGTTCCCTTTTTTCTGCGGTTGAGGATAATTCACAGATCATCGTGGATGAACTTATTAATATGTATCATCTCAATTCGGATGATTATGAATTTGAAATACTCAGCAGCTATGTAGGTTTGAATAAAATCAGTTCCGGGAATTTTTCAATAAAACCAATAACACAAAATGATCCGATCGGAATATTCTCGATAATAGTCAGCATTTATAAGAATAACAATATTGTTGAAGCCGGTCAGGTTCGGTTAAAAATAAGAAAATTTCAGGAAGTTCTTATTGCCTCTGATAAAATAAAGAGGCAAAGCCTCTTTAACGATGAAAACGTTGTGCTCACCCGTACTGAAGTTACCTCGCTTAACGAAAAGCCACTTACAGAACAATCCAATCTGTTGGGTCACCGGGCAAAATATAATCTCAGAAAAGGGACAATCCTTACCATGTCAACGATGGAACAGGTTCCGGACGTTGAGTCGGGCAGGGAAGTATCAATAGTTTATAATGCCGGCCCCTGTCGAATCTCAGCTCTGGGAGTGGTACTGCAAAAAGGTATGGCCGGGGATTACATAAAAGTTAAAAACAAATCATCGGGTAAAATAGTCCTGGCGCGAGTAGTGGACGAAAGCGCCGTCGCTGTGGATCCTTAAAATTGGAGTTGAAGGAATCATGAACTTAAAAAGGATTTTTATTATACTCTTCGTTCTTTTGCTTATCCCTTTTACTATTAAATTAAGAGGGGAAGAAGGAAAACGGATTGAATCATTATTTACTGATATCAAAGCCAACAAAGTCGGCGATATCCTAACGGTAATGATTTACGAACAGAGCCAGGCTACTCAAAAGTCAGAAAGTAAAACTGAAAAGAGCTCTAAAACTAGTGCTTCCGGAGGTCCTGGAGTCGGATCCCTCGATTTTATTCCTCTGTTTGGAATGGATTTCGACAATAGCAATACCTTCGACGGCAAAGGAGAAAATACCCGCAACGGGACTTTGACCGCCAGAATGTCGGTAACTGTAATGAGTGTACTCCCTAATGGAGATCTGGTTATCGAAGGAACCCGCACGGTTGGAATCTCCGGCGACAGAGAAACATTAGATTTAACAGGAGTTGTTCGCCAGAAAGATATTTCACCTGATAATACGGTCGATTCATATTTAATCGCCGATGCTGAAATTCATTATACCGGCAAAGGAAATGCCAACACCGCCAGTCGTCCGGGATTTCTTTCCCGCCTATTCGGATGGTTGTTCTAAGGAGGAACTATGCACTCAGCTGTATCAAAAGTTATTTCAACTCCGATCGGATTAGTTATATTAGCTTCTATCCTTCTGATGTTATCCGGGGTGGCTGAAGCCAACAAGGTCCGTATCAAAGATATTTGCAGTTTCCAGAATGATAATCAGGAAGATTTGATCGGTTATGGGTTGGTAATCGGTCTTGACGGTTCCGGTGATGGATCGGGAACTCAGTTTACCACTCAATCGCTGGTAAACATGATGGAAAGACTGGGGCTTACCGTTGATCAAAGCAAAGTAAAAGTAAAAAATGTTGCCGCTGTGATGGTGACGGCTAAAATATCGAGCCACCAATCGGAAGGATCATATTTTGATATAACGGTATCATCGGTCGGCGATGCTTCGTCATTGCAGGGAGGAACGCTTCTGATGACGCCTCTTTCAAGTATCGATGGCGTTCAGCGGGCTGTCGCTCAGGGACCTGTCTCTATCGGTGGTTTTAATGTTCAGGTAGATGAAGGAAATAAAATTGTCAATAACTATACCCTGGTCGGTCGCATACCGAATGGTGGTAAGATTATTGACCCCCTTCAGGCACCAAAGAGTAATGAAACCCGTGAAATATATCTATCCCTCCGTGACCCGGATTTTACTACAGCCCACCGTATTGCGGAAAGAATTAATATTAAGTATGGTCTTCTGGCTTATCCGGTTGATGCCGGTACGATTAAACTGGTTGTCCCGGATTCTCTTTCACACCCGAACAGCAAAATGGAGTTTATCTCCGATATCGGGCTCCTCCAGATTGTTCCTGATAGTCCGGCTCGGGTTGTCATAAACGAAAAAACCGGGACAATTGTCGCCGGCGAGCATGTTACCATCGAACCGGTCGCAATCGCCCACGGGACAATTACTGTCAGTATCCAGTCAACGCCAATCATCTCCCAACCTGAAGCATTTAGTCAGGGTGAGACTGTAGTAACTTCGGAATCGCGAATAAATGTACAGGATGAAAAGGCTCGCGTTGTACATTTGGCGGAATCAATTTATCTATCTGATGTAGCCAATGCCTTAAATAAAATAGGGGCTACTCCCAGAGATATTATTGCCATTTTTCAGGCTCTTAAGCAGGCTGGTGCATTAAGATCGGAGCTGATAATTTTATAATGTCTGAAATTGACTCCATAATCCAATCGGTTCAACCGGTTCAAATTGAAACAAAGGGAACTGTTGAAATTAAAACAGATGATCTTGAAAAGGAAAAACTGCGCCTGCGAAAGGCATCAAAAGAATTCGAGTCACTGTTTATTTATCAAATGTTAAAAGCCATGAGAAAAACAGTTGGGGAAAACCCACTTACAAAGGATTCCCCTTTTTCCGGTGATTACGGCAAAGATACCTACATGGATATGTTTGACCAGCAGTTAGCCTTGAAAATGGCTGGCGGCGGAAGATCGATAGCCGATGCCCTCTATAATTCGATGGTTAAAGTTTTGGATGGGTCGGTTAATTCCCCTGAAAATATTGAGATCAAGCCTTTAAAAACAGAAAATGACAAACCGGATGCAATACCTATTGAACCATTCAAAATATTTCCTGATGAAAGTACCGCCAAACCGCTGATTAATATTGAAAAAATAGGTAAACTCAGAAATGGAACCAGACTTTCAGTTGATGCTGAAAATACTGACAAAATTATAAGGGATTACAGTCATATTGTTGATAAAGCAGCTCAGGTCAATCAAGTTGATTCGGCTTTAGTTTTTGCAGTCATTAAAGAGGAGTCGGGCGGAAACCCAAATGCGGTTTCACCGGCTGGAGCCAAGGGTTTAATGCAGCTAATGGATAGTACCGCCGAAGAGCTTGGTACGCTAAAAGTCTTTAATCCAGGCGATAATATAGGCTCCGGTACCCGTTATTTAAAACAAATGATAGACAGATTCGGTGACACAAAACTGGCTTTGGCAGCTTATAACGCTGGACCGGAGAATGTGGTAAAATATCAGGGAATGCCCCCCTTTGCCGAGACTCAAAACTATGTCGAAAATGTAATGGAATCATACGCATCTTATAAGAATTTAATAAATGCGGAGAATGCTAAAGGAGTCTCACACGGAAGTCGATAATTATAATAAGCCCCGTCACGGGAAAGAATAGGATTATGGTAAATAGATTAATAGAAATATTAGGCAGGGAGGCCGCTCTCTTTGAATCGTTCCTCCAGTTACTCGAACAGCAGCAGAAGGCATTAGTCGAAAACGATGCTGATGAACTAAATCGGGTTACGGTACTTCAGAGAGAAAAGCTGATTGAGAGTAATATTCTCAATAAACAACGGGAAGATATTCTGGAAAATATCAGAGCAGACAATGCCGTTACCGGAGATTTGACTGTTATGAAATTACTTGCTATGGTAGATCAAAATCAGGCGGATCAACTGTCACTGCTGCGCAAATCTATTTTGCTTCTCAATGATAAAATTTTAAAAACACGCAATCAAAACGCCAGGTTATTAAATAAATCGCGGCACTATATCCAACGGATGATGGAAATGCTTTCCCGGGTAGGGAAGACTGATAATGGATATTCTGCAAATGGCACGGAAAATAATACAAGCATGACTGTTGCTTTGGACAGGAGGGTCTGATGGCGGGTTTATTCCAGGGATTGGAAGCAGGCAAAAGCGCTTTATTGGCGCACCAAACATACCTTCAGACAATAGGCAATAATATTGCCAACGTTAATACTCCGGGCTATACCCGCCAGCGGGTTGAGATTTCCCAAAATTATACAGTAGCCACTTCAGTCGGATACATCGGCAGTGGCGTCAAAGTCACTGACATTATCCAGATTAAAGATCTCTTTCTCGGGGAACAGTTGCGCCGAAGTAATAAATCATTGGGCCAGTGGAGTTATAAAGAAAAAGTACTTACTCAGGTTGAAACACTTTTTAACGAACCGGCTGACAATACTCTATCTGATCATCTTAACGAATTTTGGGATGCCTGGGATTCGTTATCTCAAAATCCTGAGTCGACTTCCAATCGCCAGGCTGTTTTAAGCTCAGCCAATACGATG
>CAYPUP010000203.1:3715-4834 GCA_964413795.1 uncultured Ignavibacteriales bacterium | reverse complement strand
CCTTCAAAATGCCGATGTGGTGGTTTCTACCGCCAATCATGAGTTTTTTGGAATAGGCATAATAGAGGCCATTACCGCCGGCGCATACCCGCTGCTTCCAAATAAACTCTCCTACCCGGAACTGCTTGGCAACCATAATAATGATGATTTTTTCTATGATGGTTCGGCAGAGAATCTTGCTGATAAATTAGTTCAATTGAATAATAATCTAATAAACAGGCTCAGCCTGTGGCTGGAATTGACCAGCAAAGCTACTCAAATTGTTGAAAAATTCCAATGGACAAATATAATACACAAAATAGATACCAAACTTTCTTCAATTTTACCCCGATAAAAGCCAATTAAGTACAAAAATATATTGATTTTACAGGTATTTTAACGATATTAAACCTGCAACTATAAGTACTTACATTTTACTTAGGATATGACTAAAATTAATAAATTTGTCGTTATAAATTCGGTTTCATTTTAATCATGGAGCCAGGAAATTAGATTATTATAACATAAATGAGCATTGGGAGAAAATATGCTGAACAAATCGATAAGGTCCTTTAGTTTAATTATAACTGCTTCATTTTTAATATTTATGCTGGTATTTAATACCTCGGTTTTATCCGGTGAATTTCCAACTCAGGTAAAAGTATCCCAATACCACAGTAATATATTTATTTCCTGGTTAAACGACCACGGCGACAACGATTTTGTTTCACCCTTTGATTCTGACGCCAGCTTTCAGGTAAGATACCGAGTATTGGGGGCATCAAAATGGAAAACATTAATAACCACCAATAATACCTGGGCAAAAATGCCTCTTCCTGAAAATGATGATACTTATGAATTTATAATCAGAGAATTGGAACCGAGCGGCAGTATTATCTCCCTTTCGGAAATTACCCAACTTGCCATCAATCCTGATAAAAGTATTTCGGGGATAAATCTTGGTCTTGATATCACCTCGCTTACAGCCGATGAGTTTCCTTTTATTTATCTTACTACACTGGTTGACAGCGCCGGAAAAGGGTTATTTGATCTTGATGAAAACAACTTTACCGTTTATGAAAATGGTATTCTTCAGGATTCTATGTTCGAGGTCTTCCCCCCAACTGATACCAATCTGGT
>CAYPUP010000203.1:0-3615 GCA_964413795.1 uncultured Ignavibacteriales bacterium | reverse complement strand
GTGGGTCCGGATCTGGGAACTGATCATATTTACGAACCCTACTGTTATATGGGAACCTGCTTTGATTACCAGTATTACGGAGCACCAAATAGTCTGACCGATGCCACCGGCGGGGAATGGTACTGGATACTTGAAGATTTCCGAGGGATTATTGATAATCTTGTTGGAAGCTTGGCCTCGCAATATGTTGTCCGTTATCATACCAAAAATCCTGAATGTGACGGGTTGGAAAGAGAAGTAATTTTAATTGCCGATGATTTTGGTGAAACCGCTCAGGATAGCGCCTCTTATATGCCCTGCAGCACCCCAAAAGTTTTGGTGACAGATTACACCCGCTCACTTGAGAATTCTCCACAGCCACCCGGAGTAGAACTGACTATTGATGTATACATTACTGATGATATTATTCCACTCCCGGTAAGTGCCACCCTCAACTTCAGGATAACAGGCAACCCGGTTTATAATTCGGTTCCAATGATTAATGTCTCTGACAGTTTATGGCGGGGGGTTATTCCTTCCGGGTTTGTATCATGGCCGGGAGTCGATTATTATGTCACCGCTACCGATGGGATCACCACCGGCTCTGCTCCATCGGCTGACCCCTCATTGCTTCCCTACCAGATAGCAGTCTCACCCAACGAAGCCCCGGTTATTACACATGCTCCAATACCAACACCGCATCCAATTAATATCTCCACTTTTGTTGTGGCTGATGTATTCGATACAACAATAAATATTGATTTTGTTGAACTTTACTATCGCCGTTTTGGTGATCTGATTTATACCAAAGCTATCATGGAAGAATCAACCCTGACAACTTACTACCAGCTTATCCCGGCTTTTTACAATTATGAATTTGGTTTTGAGTACTTTATTCGTGCGGTAGATAACTACGGAGTAGCTGGTTATGATGGCGATGCCGATTTCCCGCATCAGGTGAATGTTGGTGCAAGTGGAAATATATCTCCGGTCTTAACCCTGCCTGATAGTCCAATCAACGCCTGTGTTGGTGATGATATTTCTTTTATGGTTTACGGATTCGATCCCGATGCGGAAGACAGCACCGCCTCATTGTATCTCCTTCCCGGAGATTTACCACCCGGTGCAACATTTATAGATAATCTTGACGGAAGTGGGTTATTCAATTGGAATAATGCCGGCCCTACTGGCTCCTATCCGCTTCATTTCAGCGCCTGCGATCCTTTCTTATGTGATTCAAATTCTCTCTGGCTTAATATAATTGATTGTGAAAGTGACACTGTCACCCCAACTTATGAATGGATCAATGTCTATTGCTACAACCCAACTTTAAATGATGAGCCTCTTGTACCGGGTGATATTATCAGAGCCTACGACCCTGACGGTGTTCTATGCGGAATGTTTACAATAACTGATACTGCTTTTGGCTTTATGCCCATCTATCGCGATGATGAATTCAGTTCTGATATCGACGAAGGAGCTGAACCGGGTAATCTGATCAGCTTTACTATCAACGATGAAGAAGTATTTACTGAGCCTGATATTTTCTGGACAGTTAATGGAGCATCACTTGAACTCTGTAATTTTTACTCCTGCCAGAAATTGAATTTGCAGCAAGGCTGGAATCTGATATCATGGAATTTCAAATATGCCTCTGACATGGAATCATTCCTCATGCTGCAGGACAGTTCCGGAACAGCATTAAGCGATTGCGTTGCTCTGATCCTCGGTTTTAATTGCGGCGCTCTTACTTATGATCCGTCACTACCTCAATATTCCACTCTGAACGAAGTTGACTACTATCACGGTTACTGGTTTTTGATGGAATGCCCCTTTGAACTTGAAATCTGCGGCGAAAAGATTGAACTGAGTGATTATATCTCCATCAATAAAGGCTGGAACCTGATCAGCTATTGGCCCAAAGATTACCTGCCGGTGGAGGATGCCCTAACCAGCATTTATTCCATGACCGAGGTTGTATTAGGCTGGAACAATAATTATCAAATTCATATCCCATACGATATCTCCAATTCTCTGATAGAAATGGGTCCCGGACTTGGTTACTGGGTCAAAAACACCGTTAATGGAATGCTGTCCTATCCGGGTTGGTATTACCCGGCATTGGCCGGTAAAGGGGAGCAAAATGAAGTTTTCGCTGATATCAAGATTACTCCAACCAATAAATGGATATCTATTTTCGGTTCTGATATTAAAATCGACAATAACACTATTGCAGAAAATTCTATAATCAAAACATACGGTTCCGATGGGGCTTTATGCGGAGAAGGCATTTATTCAGATGGAATTCTGAAATTCACACCTATATATGGCTACACTCAGGACAATCAAATTACGGCAAACTATCCCAAAAAGGGTGATAAAGTTGAAATTCATATCAACGGCGAAAGAGTCTACCCGGATATTACCTGGAAAGAGAACAGTAATCTAGTTCAGCTGGCTCGCTTATATAGCGATGCCGAACTGGTCCCTGATAAATTTAATCTCTCCCAGAATTATCCCAATCCCTTTAACCCAAATACCGTCATCAGTTTTACGATACCCCAAACTTCGTATGTCGAGTTGGCTGTCTATAACATCATTGGCCAGAAAGTAATTACTCTGGTAAGTGATCGACTCAACGAAGGTTTTTACAATGTAAGCTGGGACGGTACCAATACTGATGGCAACATAGTCTCTTCAGGTTTGTATCTTTATCGTCTGACAGCAGGCAGAGAGACATTATCAAAGAAGATGATATTTACCAAATAGAACTTTATTGGCTGATAAATTGTTGTAATATTGTAATATAATGACCGCCTGATAAAACAAGCGGTCATTGATTTAAAAAATCAACTTGTTCTGTTAATGAATTTTAGCGATTATTATTTAAGAAATAATAATAATTCCCTGATCAGGAGTGATATTGAAATTTAGTAAAATATTACATTTATCATTGCTCATATTATTCTTATGCCTTACCAATGCCTTCGGAGCGAATCTAATTTCCTATCAGGGAAAGCTGACCAATGCCGACGATCTGCCGGTACCTGACAATAATTACAATGTTACTTTTACGATCACTTCTGATCAATCAGGAGCACAAAGCGTATGGTCTGAAACTGCAGTAGTGTCGACAAGCAAAGGACTGTTCAATCATTATTTAGGTTCAGTAGCCATCCTCCCCTCAATAATATTTATTGAACATGATTCGCTCTATCTGAAAGTTAGTGTCAATGGTGAAGGCGTCACTCCGCCATCACGTTTAGCATCTGTCCCCTCGGCGATAGTTGCTTCAAATTTAAAAATTACCAACGACACCGGACTTGTACTGGCGCAAACATCAATCGATAACGGCGCAATTCTTCAGCTTTTTAATACAACCGGAAATTCGTTAATAACCTTTAACAGCGGTAGAGATGATGACTCGTCGGTTGTGCTTCCGGAAGCCTCAATAAATTCTGACGAGATCCTTGATGAACCCGGGGTGGCTTCCAGAAAAAGCACCAGCCTGATAGAGCTTTCAGCTAGTTCCATGATTGATCTGGTTATTCTCAATATTACCATTCCTGTTCCGGGATTTATAATGCTTTACGGAAAATGTTATCTTTTATTGAGTGGCACTACCGGAGCAAATAG
>CAYPUP010000202.1:0-4840 GCA_964413795.1 uncultured Ignavibacteriales bacterium | reverse complement strand
AAGGGAACAGACTGTAAATCTGTCGGCGAAGCCTTCGGAGGTTCGAATCCTCCCCCCACCACATTTTAATCCAGAATCAAATTTTCCAGAACATTTAAGTAAAATCATTGTTAATTGAGTTAGATTAACTTAAAACTTAAATGGAGCTACATTGTTATGAGAAAACTGATTTATTTCTTCGGTTTTATGGCCATTATGATGATGCCGGTCAATTCCTGGTCGCATTGTGAAATTCCCTGTGGTATTTATGATGATTCCACCCGCTATGTTCTTCTTCTCGAAGACATTACAACTATAGAAAAATCAATGAACAGCATTAATACTCTATCCGCAGAGAAGGATATTAACTACAATCAACTGGTGCGGTGGATTAATAACAAGGAAGAGCATGCCAATAAAATTATGGGGCTTGTTACACAGTATTTTCTGAACCAGCGGGTCATACCGAAAATGCCTGAAGAAGGCGAAACATACAACAAATATGTCAAAATGCTTACTCAGTTTCACCAAATGCTGGTTTATGCCATGAAATGCAAGCAGACGACCGATCTGGAAAACGTAACTAAACTTCGGGGATTGGTATTAGAATCAAGAGCAACCTACTTTCAGGACCAGGAACATTCACATTGATAGCTCTAAAATTTTGTTAATAAAAGACCCAATCGAGCCTATATTTTGATCATAAAGTGTTATCGAAAAGCTTCTATTATATGTCAGAATCTTAACGGAACCTGATTTTGAGAATCAGGATTGCTACAGCAATCAATAGAGTAATGGCATTAGCGGCTATCACAGGGATTGAACTAATGCAAAGACCATAAATAAACCAGAGCAAAATACCGGAAGAAATAACCACATACATCAGCAGTGATATATCTTTTGTAGAGCGAGATTTCCAGACTTTTACAAGTTGAGGTATAAAGGCTACTGTTGTCAGCAGTCCGGCAATTAAACCAAGGAGAGTGGTGTTGTCCATATTGGCAGTAAAAGACCTTTATTTTTATATTTAGAGCCTTGACTGAACTATCCGGTCAAAGCGCCAACAATAGTATGTAATCAATTTGAGACTGTCAAGCTTGATTCTATGTATCGAAAATCTCCTCTGCCGCATATGTTTGACTCGATCATAAGTATTGCCAAATGATATCATATATCATATCTATAGATTAATTATATCTATAATATATTACTTAGGCTGATAAAAACAGGAGATTATATGGAAGCGAAAAAAGTGGCTCAGTCAAGAACCGTAAAAGCGATGCTGGTTCTTCCTCAGGATTCAAACGTACTCGGAACCATGTTCGGTGGTATGGTTATGAATTATATTGATGATATCGCCTCAATCTCCGCCTACCGCCATGCCCGCCAGCAGGTGGTTACTGCTTCCACCGACTCGGTCGATTTCCTCTATCCCATCAAAGTCGGCCACATGGTCTGCCTGGAATCTTTTGTCACCTGGACGCATAAAACCTCGATGGAAGTCTATGTCAATATCATAAGTGAAAATCTTAAAACCGGGGAGCGCAAAGTATGCGCCTCATCATTTTTGACCTTTGTTGCTATCGATGAAAACGGCAGGACACAGGAGGTTCCGCCTATAATTCCTGAGACAGATTTTGAAAAGGAATTGCATAAAACTGCCCCGCATAGATTCCAAAGGCGCATGGAAAGAAAAACCCATTCAAAAGAACTGGCAAAACTGTTCCCGATCAGCAGATTGAAAAGTTGATTGTCTTCAATTATATTCATAAACTAACCTGTCAAATCTTTTCAATCAGCAAAAATATCTTGTAAAAATAGGCGTTTTAAACTATATTATCTTAAGTAAATATTACAATTCATTTAGGATATGGCAGGGTCTCGTTATGAATCTAATTAAATTTACCTTAGTTATTATTACATTGCTTCTCATATCAACTGCTGTTGGTAATTCAGAAACCAATACCGGGGAAGAAATTAATTGGAATGTGATTTCATCCGGGGGAGGAGAGGTAACATCAACTAATTACAAAGTAAATCTGACAATTGGTCAACCCGTAGTTGGGTTCGTTGAATCTTCCTCATATAATGTTAATCTTGGTTTCTGGCAGAATTTTGAGGCAAGCCCAAGCTGTTGTGTTATGCGTGGAGATGTATATCTACCTAAAGATGGAGAGGTTCTGGTTAATGATATTGTTTATCTGGTTAATTATTTATTCAGAGGGGATTGCCCCCAAATTGTTTTATAGAAGGTGATTGTTATATCCCTCTTGATAATGATGTTCTGGTAAATGATATTGTTTACCTCGTCAATTTCCTTTTCAGAGGCGGAGTAGAACCACCACCATGTTAGGAATGTCCTAAGGGGGGAGCAGTAAATCACTATTTCCGCAACTTCTTTTTACTGTTCCCTTCCTCCTTATTATTAAATAGAATTTCTAAACCTTTGCGAAGAATTTCTCGGTGTGGATCTGGCCAGGTTCTTTTTTGGAATGTTTGGTAAAGCCTTCACTCTCTAAAATCTGCTGCATCTCTTCGATCATGAGAGGATGGCCGCATAAGAATACATGAGTGTTTTCATACGTCGGCTGTATTCCCCAGGCTTTCTCAAGTTCTCCTTCGATCCACAACTTCTGGACAAATCCCTCATGCCCATCCCATAATACCGGTTCTTCATGGGCATGGCTAATGATAGGCAAATATGTAAAGATCTCGCTTACTTCTGAAAGCATGGACAATTCACTATGATAACCTAAATCAGTAGAATGATAGGCGCCGTGTATAACAGCAATGCGGTGCCTTATCCCTTTTTTAATTTCAGTTCGGATCATACTCATATATGGTGCAACGCCGGTTCCGGTAGCTATAAGGACAATATTAAATTCATTGGGGATTTCAGACATAGTGAACATCCCTTTAAATTTGCTGGAAATCCAAAGTTTATCACCCTTTTTAAGATTTAGCAGGCGTGGGGTCAAGGTGCCGGAGCGGACCATGCTGATATAAAATTCAAGATATTCTTTAGTTACCGATGACGATGCAACTGAGTAAGCTCTCATAATAATTTTATCAGGTTCAGGGGGATTTTCCTCTTTATCAGCAGCTGGATATCTGGAAGCCGAGCCGGGCAAACCCAGAACGCAATATTGCCCGGGAGTGAATTCCGGTAATTCCCATCCATCCGGGACAACACGCAGCTTAATTAAATCAGGGGTAATCTCAATTCTCTGATTAACAATAGCATTATAGTTTATTTCACCCAAATCCAACTCCTGTCAATTTTGACCAATTACAGCTTAATTTATCAAACAATTAGCAATATAAATACGTCTCTTTATGAATGTCAATTCAATCCTATTGACTAATAGAATATTGCTAAAAGAATCTGTCTTTATTATCTAAATTGATTCATTGACGAAATTAGAACCCATGGGACAATAAATTCATTACTTAAGGAGTAACACATAAAAAAGTCATTAGTAATGGAATTCTTAGCTCTAAGCATATTGATCTTAGCATCAATTGCTATTGCTGACAGCAGTATACCGCCGCCCGTGAATATCCGCTTGACAAATTATCCTGAGTTAAACAATGAGGAGCAGGTATTTCTGTGTCCAACCGATTCAAATATAATAATTGCCAATTGGCGGGATTTCCGTCTCGGTTACAGGCAAGTCGGTATCGGCCGATCAATCGATGGCGGTCTTACCTGGACAGATTCTCTTGTTAAGCAGTCAATGCAGGTTTTTTCTGAAAATTCAAATCAATCCGACCCGACTTTAACAGTTGATCGATTTGGTAATTTCTATATGTCCAACCTTGATTATGACGCATTTGGATTCACCAATCTATCAACCATTGCATTTTATAAATCAACCGATAAAGGAGTCTCCTGGACCGGGCCGGTTAAAGGTGTATGGACAAATGATCCTGACATTTTTGAAGATAAGCAGTTTATTACTACCGATCGAACCGGGGGAACTTATGACGGCAATGTTTATTGTTCCTGGACCCGTTTTCCCAATCCTGATCGAATTGTATTTATTCGGTCAATTGATGGCGGGGCATCGTTTGAAGATACCGTTATTGTCGGTCCTGTCCAATCCTCCTCGGGGTGCGGGGGGGCAGAGCTTGATGCCGGGCAATTTTCAATTCCTATGGTATCATCAAATGGTGATGTTCATGTTTTCTGGCAGGGAACTGTCCTTGATTCATCTTCCTCCTGTACCGGATATACGGCTATAAAACATGTAGTTTCATCAGATGGAGGACAAACCTTCACTTACGAAGATGAAGTGGTTCCCGTTTCTGGCTACACCAGTGCTGATGGAGGTATCAACACTTATTCGCAGCCAGTAGCGGATGCCGATATTACCGGTGGTCCCTTTGATGGTAATATTTATATAACCTATACTAACCTTGGACCTGAAGATTCGTTTGATGGTAATACGGATGTCGATTTTATTCGCTCTACTGATAATGGTCTTACCTGGTCGGAAAGAATTCAAATCAATGATGATGCTAATTCAAATTTGATAGATAACTTCCATCCCTGGCTGATTGTCAATCAGGAAGGAATCATCGGTGTCATATTTTATGACCAGAGAAATGATAATCCTAATTATTATTTATTTGATCTTTATGCCGCTTACTCTTTTGATGGTGGGGAGACATTTACTACTAACCACCGAATCTCCGGTGTGTCCTCATCTCCAGGCAGTCTTAAGCATGTTGATTTGGAAGAATTGCTATCTTATGACGAACATGGAAATATAATTCAACCGATGATCAACTCTCGAGCTGGATTAATAGGAGAATATATCGGAGTAACGGCTTATAATGAC
Organism: uncultured Ignavibacteriales bacterium; assembly: GCA_964413795.1. GTDB lineage: Bacteria > Zixibacteria > MSB-5A5 > GN15 > FEB-12 > DAOWMZ01. Next base: position 17 of record CAYPUP010000202.1, on the reverse strand, counting down.
AAATTAAATGCAGTTTG
>CAYPUP010000201.1:0-4859 GCA_964413795.1 uncultured Ignavibacteriales bacterium | reverse complement strand
GATGCTTATAACTGTCGGGTCACATTCCGCAAGGCGGAACAAGACCCGACAGAACAACAAAAGGGGAGCAGGAAGGGGAAGGTGTTATAATCCGTCAGGAAAGGATTCCTGACGGCGCAGTTAAAGGCGGAACAAGACCCAACAGAACATTTGAAGGAGCAGATGAGGACATCTGCCACCCACGATATAAACAACCCACAATGATACCGAAAATAGTAGGGACAGGTCGCGACCTGTCCCTACAATCAAACCATATTCTATAAATATTCTTATGTAGGGGCACAGCATGCTGTGCCCCTACAATGTTCATGTGATAATGATTCCCCTGCCATTTTATTCCAAACTGTTAACTTTACAGATTAATATCCGTTATGTAAATTGTCTCAATGTTAATTATAGATATGATGAAGATATGAACAAATTATGAAACAGAAATTAACGCCCAAAACAGCATTGATATTATTTATCGGGCTGGCGATTGTGGTTCTCTCCCAGTCGGTCTGGTGGATTGTCTTTATGGCCCGCCTCGTTGATGAAAAAGTTGAACTGGCTCAACTTTTCGGGGCGGATGAAGATTATATTGAGAAACTGCATGAGCAGGAAATTATTCGCCAGATAATGATCGGCAGCGAAGGGATATTCTTTCTGATTCTCGTTTTAGCCGGCGCTTGGCTGATTTATCGAGCCTTGAAGCGAACCGAAGAATTAGGTTACCAGCAGCAGAATTTTCTTCTGGCTGTAACGCATGAACTTAAAACCCCGATTGCCTCGATAATGATCTATCTCAACAGTCTGGCTTCGCCGAAAATTTCCGAAGAAAAAAAGGTGCAGATAATACCCCGAATGAAAGCTGATTTAAAGCGGCTGGAAAAATTGGTGGAGAATATTCTCGAAGCGGGGCGGTTCGAACGGGGACAATTCAAACTTAATGAAGATAATTTTGATTTGGCGGAACTTATCAATGACCGGATTGCAGATATCAAGAAGGCTCATGATTCTAAAAATTTACAAATCAATTTCGAAAATAACAAACCAGCACGGCTGGTGGCAGATCAGCAGGCCCTTCGGGGGGCAATTGAAGCTGTCATTGATAATGCCATTAAATATAATAATGAAAAGCCGGTGGTTGATATTTCAATAGAGGAGAATGATGAAAATATAGTTCTGGTAATTGCAGATAATGGTGTCGGGCTGGATAAGCAGGAACAGAACAAAATATTCGATCGGTTTTACCGGGTCGGTTCGGAGATGAACCGCCAGAAGGCAGGCTCCGGCTTGGGTCTCTATTTATGCCGTGAAATTATAAAGGCTCACGGCGGGGAAATTGATGTTTACTCAGCAGGGCATGGCAAGGGGAGCCGGTTTACGATTAAGTTAAGGAAGAATCTTTAGGATGAAGACAATACTGCTGGTTGAAGATGACCCCAATCTCGCTGATGGGCTGTTGATGAATCTTGAGGCTGAGGGTTATCAGGCGGTTCATATCAATGACGGCAGTAATGTCATCAAGGAATTCGAGCGGGGGAATTTTGATCTGATACTGATGGATATCATGCTCCCCGGAGTGGACGGATTAACATTGTGCAAACAGATTCGGACTTCCGGTTCAAAAATCCCGATTCTTTTTATCAGCGCCCGCAGCGAGACTGATGAAAAAATTGAAGGACTTCTATCCGGCGGGGATGATTATATCACCAAGCCGTTTGATGTCAACGAACTGCTGGCTCGGATTCAGGGAATATTCCGACGCCAGGCCTGGCTGGGCACAACCGACGAAGTTGAGGAAAAATTTGAATTTGATGGCCGTTCGATAAATTTTAAGACCTTCCATGCCTCTGGTCCCGGAGGTGATGCAGTCCTTACCCGCAAGGAATGCATGGTTATGAAATATCTGATTGAAAGGTCCGGCGAGGTGGTCAGCCGGGATCAGCTTTTGGATGCTGTCTGGGGGTATCATGTTTATCCGACCAGCCGTACGATTGATAATTTTATCCTGAAGCTTCGCAAGATTTTCGAGGCTGATCCGGCTAATCCTATTTATCTTGAGACAATCAGAGGAGTAGGATATCGGTTTATGACCGAACAGAGATAAATTTATTTTTTACTTTCTTTTTACATCAAAAAAAATATATATGACAAAATGAAAAGCAAACTCTCATTGCCCGATTATAACTGGAAAAAAGCTACCTGTGTAGTTTGTGGTAATACATTCGACTACCTTACGGCAAAAAGACCTCCAACTTGCAAAAACGGGGAATGTATCCATACCTATCACTATAAAATTGACCCCCAAACATGGGCTGGTTACCAACCGACTCTTTTTGATATTCCCAATGAGCCAATTTCTAATAAAAAATGATTAATAAAATATTAAAAAAACAGACCGATAATTATTGAATATATGGCCTTTTTACATAATTTCAGCAATAACTTATAATTTAGGTTTGAAATAAAGACTTGAATCCAGGGTCAGAATCCTTATATTCGGCCTAAGTTCATGTAACTAAAACATTAAACAACCGATAGATAGTGATATGAGTAAAAAATTAAATATTGCCTTATTCATAGTACTTTTGGCTATTATGATGAATGGGTGTTCCGATAATCCGGCTTTGAAAATGCGCTATGAGGCGGAACAGAAATTTCATCAGGCAGAAAATGTACTTAAAAAAGCCAGTATCAGGCCGGAGCTTATAACCGATGCTGAACTGGAACATATCCAACAGTTATATGTGGATGTGATTGATTTTACCCTGGCCTCATTGAAATCTGTAGATGCCAAAAAATACCAGGCTGAATACAACGAATTACAGCATCTGGCCTTTCAATCAACTAACCGGCTGGCGAATCTACTTTATTCACTTCGCAAGTACAGACAATCAAAGGAATATCTGGTCCGGCTTCTTGATGAAGTAGAGCTGCCCAATATGCAGTTGTTAGCCACCCGGTTGAATCTTGGAAAATCCTATCAAGCCTCCGGAAGTTGGGATTCTGCTCTGGTAATTTATAATGGAATTTTGGAGCAGTTTTATCCTCCTGTCGATGAGCAGGGGGAGGTTATATTATCCCTTTTTAATCTTCCCAATCAAATTTATAAAATCGAGAATATGTCCGGTAATAAAGAACGAGCCGAAGCGGAATACAATCGGGCTATTTCTTATTATTCCGGTTTGGTGAAATCTTATGCTGACACCAAAGTCGGTACTGCCTCCAGAGCAAATCTGGCCCGACTTTATGAACATACCGGTGACTGGGAAAAAGAGATAGAACAATTAACCATAATGCTTGATTCCACAGCAGCAACCTATACTTCGATCCGAATGAAAATAGCCGAAATATACGGAACAAGGTTGAAGCAGTTCAATCGTTCATTGGGGTTGTTAGATGAGATCTCTTTAAGCCTTGAGGGTAAAATGATTCAGGATACCCTTTTTATTCCGGTTGTTTATTTCAAAAAAGCAATGGTTCGGATGGAAATGAAAGATTACAGCGAGGCCCGACAAATTTTGTTCGATATCAAGGAGAATTTTAGGGCATACTTTGCCGGCAATCCAAAAGCACAATATGCAATAGCCCGGTCCTTTGAACTTGAGAATAACTGGAAAAGGGCTGAAGTAGAATATAATTACCTTATTGAAAATTACCGGGGATCGGATGAGGCGATGGCTTCATTTTTATATATCGCCAAATATCTGAAAGATGCGGGACGAGTTGATGAATCGAAGCGCTGGTATGAAGATGCTGAAAAATATTACAACCAGATAGCTGCTTTAGGGGAGGGGACGCTAAGCGAGGCTATGGCAAAGGTTTATCTGGCTGACTTATATCAGAATCAGGACAAATGGGATAAATCAGCCGAAATCCTGCTTCAGATTTTTGATAAATATCCCCAGAGCGAACCGGGAAGAAAGGCAATATTAAAAGCCTCAGCTATTTACCGGGCAAAGCTCAATAATGATGCCAAAGCTGATTCTTTGATAGAAGTATTTAAAGCTTCTATTGCCGATATCCAGGAAGAGGAAGAAAGTTAGAACCTTTTAGAAAACAGACTGTACAAGATTTGTGAACAAGATAACTGCCAGGAGGAATAATGAAACTTTTTAGAACGATTTTATTGGGACTGGTCATCCTGTCTGTTCTGTCTGTGGCCGGATTTGCTCAGGTAGATCATCTCGGCAAGACAGATACGGTCTACGCCGATCTGACCCAGATCAATGACAACAGCTGGTCGATTACAATTAATGTAACTAATGATGAAAACATTCTCGGTTTGTCTGTCCCATTAAAGCTTAGTGGTGGAAATACTAAAGTAGTAGCCGACTCTGCTTCATACGCAGGTGGACGGATTGAGAATTTTGCATACAAAGGTTTCCGCCCTGATACTTCTATTCAGTGTGTTATGTTAGGTATGATTGCCAACCTGGGACCGACCTCAAATAAATTGGCTCCGGGATCGGGAAGATTAGTTACGATTTTTGTCTCTTCGCTTAAGGGAGAGAAGATTGAGAAGCTATCAGTTGATACTACTACTCTGTCACCTGATAATTCTTTGATGCTCGTGGCGGATGCTGGTGATATAGTCAAGGAAGCCGACACTATCCCCAGACATCTGGATACCCGCCTCGAAATTTATCCGGCTTTTATAACACGATTTTCCAAATAAGTCAGACAATCAGAAATAAAATCAGCCCGGCATGTCCGGGCTTTTTTTATGGCATTTATTGATTATTAATGTCAAAGCCACTGGGGACCTACAAAAAAAATGGATTCCCAATCAAGGGGCTTGTTGAAAAACCCTGGTTATGTTATGTTGTGTTGGGTCTTGGACACGCCAAAGGCGTGTGTGTGACCCAACACTT
>CAYPUP010000200.1:0-4862 GCA_964413795.1 uncultured Ignavibacteriales bacterium | reverse complement strand
TTGTTTTAAGCAATCAACTCTTTCATCAAATCCTTACAGGACATGGTCTCACAATTGAAAATGATGTCCTTAATCTCTTTCTTGCGTGCATCATCCAGCAATCCGGTGGCGAGGCCGTTGAACTTGGAAGTCAGGTCGTCTTCGGTCATTGGTTCGCGCGGGTCCCCTTTGGGATATTCCAGATACTCTGAATAGACTTTCCCATTTTTGGTTTTCACCACTACTTTAGAGGGTTGCTTGGCCGGGAACATCTTTTCGAATTCCTCCGAAGCTTCTCCTTTAATCTTGTCGATAACCTCCCAGATCCGTTTGTCTTTGAGTTTTTCCTCAGAGAATGACTGGGTTGTGATTTCATGGTCAACCAGACAGACCGCCACACAGTATGGCAGAGAATGATCGGCAGTCTCGCGTGATTTGGGACGGTACTTATGCGGATCAAATAGAATATCACAGGCGCGGGCTATCGTGGTAAGAGTTACTTCTTCGATCTGATCATATGCAATATTATTACCTTTGACAACTTTCAGAGTCGTACTCAGGTGAGTATGTGTTAAAGCTTCGGTCGGGAAGGCTTTCATACTGCATTCCATGATTTTGTATTTCTTACCCAAATTGCCGACTAATTTATTATTGTCCCAGCCTTCGCCGAAACAATCCATCAAGCCTTCTTTTCCTTCGAATACTGCCGTAGTTCCACTGTAGCCTTTCTGGGCCATCAAAGCGGCAAAGACCCCACTCTGAACCGCCATTGGATCAACTGTGTTTTTCATCATGGTCAGCGCTCCGGCAGTTGGACAGCCGATTGTATGATTGTGCGAACCATTAATGCCAATGGCATTGACCATCTGATCAACAGTTAAACCGAGAAGTTTTCCGGCTACAATAGGAGAAACGAATTGGGTTAATGTAGCATGGTGCCACTTACGTTCACGTACACCAGGAACGGCAAATTCACACAAACGCTGTTCGAATTCATAAGCGAGAACAATGGCAACTATAACCTCTTTCATCGATGCCCCAACCATCTCACCGACCGAAAGAGCAGCCGGAATAAGATCGGATGGATGCGAGGGATCTTCTTTCCAGTAGATGTCATTGAAATCAAGAGCGCGAATCATCAGGGAGTTTATTAGAGTTGCATTAACCGCCGGCATTTTATCACCAAACCAGAGAACGGTAGCTTCTTCTTTGCCCCCCATGTTTTTATAAATATCGTGCAGGATATTGACATCTTTGGTGCGATACCCCCCGCAGGCACAGCCAAGTGAATCATACAAGTATCTTTTTACTTCGTTGACTACTTCCGGGGGAAGGTCTTCGTATTTGAGTCCAACAGCGAACTCAGCTATTTGTTGTGATAAGGTCTTATCCATGTTATTACTTCAATATTTGAGTGTTAATAATTGCATCATAAAAGAGCTATAAATTCTTTTTCACCCAGTTTTCCAAACCATTTAATACTACCAGTTCCTGAGCGGCGGTTCCGACCGCATCAAAACTATATTTTTTTCCATCAGCTGAAATTACCGCTTTTGAAAAATCCACCGTCGCATTTATCTTTGTAGGCATGGTCAATACTTTATCGCCGAACTTAGTCTTTAAATCTTTTACCAGCTCCGGCGCTTCTATAACCAAAAAGCCGTTGTTGATAGCGTTGCGTTTATAAGTCTGTGAAAAAGATCCGGCTATCACCATTTGAATCCCGCGATACTTTAATGCCGTGGCGGCTTGCTCGCGCGATGATCCCGTTCCAAAGTTAAAGCCGCCGACAAGAATGTCCCCTTCTTTTACAAGCTGGCCGAATTGCTGATCATAGTTTTCCATCACAACCCCGGCTTGTTGTTCGGGTGTAAAGTCATCGATATAAGTATATTTACCGGGATAGATGCCATCGGTATTCAAATTATCCTGTGGAGTAAAAATCAAATCGCCTGTTAATTTTTTAGAGAAGCCATCTATAATCGCAATTTCTCCGTCATTATCTGATTTTGTTTTTCTATTTTCAGAAATTGAACCAATGGTTCTAACATTCTCAAACTCTGATGGTCCGGTTATATAGCCTGCAAGCGCCGATGCCGCAACTACCGCCGGCGATCCAAGATAAGCTTTGGCGCTTTTAGAGCCCATCCGTCCCTTAAAATTTCGGTTAGTGGCAGATATACCGACTTCGTTATCTTCTAAAAGTCCTATCCCCAATCCGATACAGGGACCGCATCCGGGAGGTAATGGAATAGCACCGGCATCAAGCAAGGTCTGCCAGTCGCCGTTGGCTTCACTCCCCTTTTGGACTTCACTGGAAGCGGCAGCTATATAGAACTCAACCCCATCAGCAACTTTTTTTCCTTTAATTACTGAAGCCGCCTCTTTTAAATCACTCAGACGACTGTTAACGCACGAGACAAGATAGGCTTTGTGTATTTTTACTTTCTTTTTCGCTATATTTGTTACCGAGGTCATTGTCTTCACATTGTCAGGACCCGATACATGAGGTGTCACTGTGGCGATATCAAGAGTAAGTTCTTTGGCATAAAATGCATCACTATCCGCAATCAGATTTTCATCCTTAAGCTGATCCAGACGCTGCCTGTTCATTCTTGGATGCTGGCCGTTGCCATCAGCATCGGAAGGCAGGCCTGCCAAACCGCGCTTGGCAATAAAATCTATTCGATTAGATAGCCACTCGCATGTAACTTCATCAATCGGAAAAAGTCCAACCAATGCACCCCATTCGGTGGTCATGTTGGCAATTGCAAGGCGTTCATCGATCGAAAGATTTCTAATTCCATCACCAGAAAATTCTATGGCATAATTAAGGACTTCGTTCTTGTTGAAATAACCGCATAACGTAATAATTACATCCTTGCCGGTCACCCCCTTTGGGAGCTTGCCCGTCAGAGTACATTTGGCTACCGGAGGAATCTGCCACCAGGTACGTCCGGTTGCCCATATCGCAGCGGCATCGGTGCGCACAACTGGCGTTCCCAGACACCCCAGACCGCCATACATATTGGAATGGCTGTCTGATGCCACAGCCATATTTCCCGGCCAGGCATAACCCTCTTCGCACATAATCTGGTGCCCGATCCCTCTTCCAGCCGGATAAAAATCTACACCCATTTCAGCGGCAAAAGCTTCGATTTTTTTATACTTGGTAAGATTAGCCTCTTCTTTGTTCTGCACATTATGATCGAGGGTAAAAACAACCTGGCGGGGTTTGGCAATTTTTTTGGCGCCGATTGCTTTGAATTTCGGTATAACCGCTCCGGTGTTGTCGTGGGTCATCACATAGCTCGGCTTGATCGAGACATAATCACCACAATGGACTTTCTGTCCATCAGCTAACCCGACCGCAAATTTCTGCGTTATTTTTTCAACTAAGTTTTGTGACAATTTTTATTTCCTTTAAAATTTAAAAAGAAATTTAACTGATTCATAAAACAGGCAAGGCCTGCTACTCCTTTACGACGGAGACAAGCCCCGTCGCTACGCTTTTTTGATTTTGTCTCGCGTAGTGGGCGGCCTTGTGTCGCCCTTAATTGGATACTATAACGTTCAATATTATATAAATTCATTTTTCAATATTTTCATTTACATTACAAAGGAAGTGTATCTCCGCTACTCTTTGACGAGGTCGAAATCGATGAAATCGCAATGATGGAAAATTATGCTTTCCGCCAGCCTCTTTTCTCCGGTTCCCTCTTTGGAATGGGTAGCTATGACATGCATCACTTCCGAAGGGATATCATGCTTAAAAGCCAGTCCGACACCGCTGAAGGGATGGCGGATATGCTTCCCATAGTCGGACTTAGAAGGCTTGCCATCAATAATTTCAAATTCCATCAACTTGCCGACATCGGCTAACAGTGCGCCGGCTATCAGATAATCACGATTGACCGGCGTTTTCTGATCGCCATGAATCTCGTTGAGAACATCATCGCAGGCAGTACACATCCGGCAAACGGCCCGGACGTGATCGATAAAAGTAATCTTGACGTTTTTTGCCAATAGTGTAAATGGTATATTGCGCAATAATTTTTCGGTCCATCCCCGGTATTCAATCGCTTCCGACCAGCAGGCTATTACCTTGGCGCGAAGGTTGGTATCTTTAATATCATTAACTTCGGGCAGTAATTTTATTACTAATTCTTTCATTTTGCTACCTCTGTTTCAACAATCACTAAATTGTCGAAACCGCAGGGGTTTCGAACTACATTAGCAGTTCTGCCATCATAAACTTTACAAGAAGGTATTATAATCTAACAGGGGTAATAAAATCAACGATTTTCGCAGGCCTTGCCCGATTTATAAAAAGGGGATAGTTATTCTTTTATAGAATCGATAACGGTAGAATCGATAACCTCATTTAATGAGTCATGTAGATTCAAGAATTCATCATCAAACATTTCATCATCGAAGCCGGGCAAGATCATAGGTTGAATAATCAGCGGCATAATCTGATCATCTCTAAAAATCTGAAGAGTTGCTCCCCCTTGTTCAAATGTCTCGAATATCTTTTCAATCAATACCTTATGGTTTCTGGCCCGAGATTGGTTGACCGTTCGTATGACATCGCCAGTGCGAAGACCACAGGCATAACCGAGACGGTAAGCATCGATTGAATCAACTACCAGATAGCCATTGTTATCGATATGGACCGAAAAACCAAATAAGCCTTTAAGAGGAACCCCTTCGATAGATGATCTCTGATAGTTAACAGGCTGTACTTCAACTTCAGGAGGGCGCGTTATTAAAACCAATGATGAATTTATCGGTTCGCTTTGAATCCAATAGGCCAGAGTTTGTGAAGGCGTAAGTATCCACCGGTTGAGAAAATTTTTCTCAAGAATTTCCTTTCCGGGGAA
>CAYPUP010000199.1:0-4863 GCA_964413795.1 uncultured Ignavibacteriales bacterium | reverse complement strand
TTGAACCTTCATTACTGATAAACATCATCGATTCCGGAGGTGGAATTTTAGGCTGATGATTATATACATTTATTAAATAGTAATTCTCTTCAATATTTACTACTTGCGGTTCCCAGTAAAGAAAGATTGTTTGGATGCTGTTATTTTCAAAGTTCTGAACAATATGAACGGTTGTTCCGAAATGCCCCGTCTCTTTGCTTACTATTTTCCCTTCAATCTCAAAAATCGCCGAGCTGAAAAACAACCTCAAAGATTTATAAACACCCGGATTAATATAATTCTCGGATAATAGGATTTGATCTGACAATTCCGTTTTAGAATTAAATATAAAGGGGCTATTCAGAATATGTTTTGAATCCTGATCATTGGTGATAAGTATGGAATCGATTATAACAGTGAAATTGACATCGCTTTTCAAATTCGTTTCAAGATAAAGTACCAACTGTGATTGTTCGAGATAATTAGTGGAGTTAAAATCGGAAGATAACGCACTCCCCCCCAGAAGCAGCATAAATAAAAACCGGATCACAACGCCGCAACGGTTTGGATTCCTTCCCTTCATGTCGTAATCCATTTTCATTTACAATCTCTGAAATAAAACGTCCAAACAAATTGTTCGGACGTTTTATATTTTTTTCAATATCGCAGACTCTTGGTGAAAAGTCCACAAAAATGTTCAAACCTTATAGAATCTCATCACCAGCATCTTTATTGTGGCATTTATTGCACAATGAACGCTGGTTTGGACTGGTATAAGGATCAGGAATAGCATAGGAGCCAGATTCCACACCGTCTTCTTCAAGAAGAGTAACATTGAAATCCCAGCGACCGGCGTTCGGAGCTGATGTAGCATGAGCGCGGTGGCAGGTTAAACACATAACTCTACTGGAGGAGGAAGGACCAACGGTTGAAGTAGTTGTAACCGTAGCATCTTCAAACGGTACAGCCGCCAGATAAGCGGTAGCCAGAACACCACCAGCCTGATCTTCGGTACCATTATAAGCATTATATGTACTGGCAATTTCACCACCAATTCCTTCGCCGGATGGATGAATGTTATTTCCACTACTATGGAAATCACCATGACAGTTTCCACACCAGGCACTCATACCACTGTTGTACGAAGTATGGCTGCTGTTGGATTCTGTTCCACTCAGGGAAATTCCAGCAGCAACTGGAGCCGGAGCGGTAAATTCATAAAGACCATCCTGTACTCCAGTCGGATCAGGAACTGTACCACCATAAAGCATTCTGAAATTGGTGTTACCATGCGGATCATGGCAGCTTGTGCAGCCAAGATCGCCTGACGGGAAATTACCACCCGGGCCTTCGCCGGTAGCATTGGTAGCTTCAGCAGCAACACCCATAGATGGGGCAACAATACTATGGCCAGCAGCATCACCGGGAATAGCATGGATAAAATTACCTAAAGAATCGACAGCGCCACCGGCATGGCCATCATTAAGATTGTCTTCCAGTAAGAAAGCAAAGTTTCCGCCGCCTTTTTCCGATGGCGGGGCCAAAGGATCGGCGCCAAATACGGCACCCAAACGGGTTGCATGACAGGACAAACAAACATCTGACGGGGCCTCATCTTTGAGCAACCACTGGTTGCCGGCTGGATGATCAGGATCAACCAGAACGCCATTTTCACTATTATGCATGGTGTGGCAGCCGTTGCAATGAGCAACACCTGCATCGTGGAACGCTAAAGCGCTGCCAGATATGGCAAGAATCATTCCTGCGATAAGTAAAATCAACTTACGCATGTTAAAAACCTCCAATTAGTTTGCAAACTAAATTCAATTGAATTATCTGACTTATTTTTCAATAAGCTTTTGAAGACAATAGTCTCCCTGGGTAGTTGAATTCCTCCTTCATGAGTAGATTGTTTAAAGGTTAAATCGGAAAGTCGATTTGAAATAGTTTTGTCCGATTGACTATTCTTACTTAAATCAGGAATTTGATTATTTCGCTCCCGAATAAATTCGGGGAAATCACAGACCTGAATTTTATTATTATAAATTTGGCCGATATAAGTATGGTTCTGGTTATCCACCGCCAGAAAGATGGGATGATAAAACCAGCCTGGGTTATTTCCCTTGCCGCCGAATTCACCCAAAAATGACCCATTTTCAGAAAAGCAAACAACATTATAACGATGCTTATCAAGAACCAATATTATTCCATCATTGGTGACCGTTACGGAAACCGGGAAATTTAATTTACCTGGTGTTTGCCCTTGTTGACCGACAAAACCAAGTTGCGAGCCATCGGTTTTAAATCTGTAAACTGTCCCCAATGATGATATCGGTACGTAGATAATGCTATTTTTAACAGCAATTGAACCAATGACCTTCTCCCGGATAAAATCATTTTCCTCTCCCCTGATAACTGGAAAACGAGTAAAAATCAAGCCATCGGTTGTACAGCATAATAACTCATTAGCGATGCCATCGAGAATGATCAGATTATTATTTTCATCAATTGAAAGGGACTTGATATTAAGTCCTGACTCTTCATTTTCCGATCTGATTTGCAGATAATTTTTAAATTCACCATCATAATCAAAAACAAAAATTTGATTGCCGGCTTTGGTTGAGCCGAGGACATATATATATCCGGATTTATCAACAGCGACATCAGATGGGGCGCCGCAATAATCAGAAACCGAAAACTCATACTTCAGGAAACCATTATTTGCAAAAATCAAAATTCTGGAATTCCCCATATCGCAAACATATATTTCGTTATGCTCATTATCTGCCAGGATTCTGGCCGGACGGAGGAAATGGTTGTTGGTGCCGGGAAGCTGAAGTTCTCTTATAAATATAGCTGGAACCGCTAATTTAGATTCCGATTGAGCAAAGAGATCAGAAATTCCAGATAGGGAAATAACTATAATAATGACTAAAACAACAAAACGAGACATACACTGTCTTGTATCATTGTGAATATAATCACAATTTTTTATATAATACTTTTTGGGTCTAAGCGGTCTCATTTTATCTTATTTTCTCCTAAACATAACCCCATTATTAGTATATGCTTGAAGTAATTACCGGCAAGTACCGTTTCGTTAAATTATCGACTCCCGCAGTACATTGTGAATTTTATCACAAACCAACTTTGTGTCCTTTTCTTCTATCCTCATAGTTAATTAAGAAGATATACTTTATCTATATTATGTCAAGGTAAATTTACGGGAATAAAGACCATAATAACCCATTATAGACCAATTTGTCTTAGATTAAAGGGCCTTACTTATCGTATTTAATTACTGTTCAAGGGTTTTTAAATCTATAAAATTTAAAAAAAATGACATTCCCATGACAAAAAATAATAATTTTTTTTTGAGTAATATCACATTTAAAGAAATAATCATAAAGATACACAGGATATAAAATTATACAAAAAAGTAGGTTTTATTTTTCCGGATGACAGGTCTGGCAGACCTGCATCTTGTCACCATTAATCGTATCACTTTTTTCAGAAATCTGGTGGCAGGTCTGGCACTCAATTTTGCCATTGGGGAGATTTAGTTGTTCCAGCTTTTGTAACTGCTCGGAATTTACCCTGAATTCGACAGAACTTATATCAAACTCTACCCCAAACGGGTGGCTGCTGTGTTCAAAAATAATTGGCGGAGATTCAAACTGAGATTCTTCAAATTCGGTAAAAGCCTTTATTCCAGTCAATTTTGATTTCGAATGGCAAGCCATGCAGGCTTCAGATGGGGAGAGATGTTTGAGATATCTCGTATCGGAATGATAAAGGTTGGCAGCAGCTCTATGGGCATCAGAGAGATTATATAGTTTCGAATTTTCATTATGGCAGGATTTGCAAATAGCAGTCAGATTTTCTGTCATTTCATCTACCTGGAATATTTTATTCCCAGCCACGAAATTACCGGGATTATGGAAAGAGTGGCATTCCCGGCAGGAGCGTTCCGAATCTGAATGAAAGCCAAGACCAAATGAACTTTTTACTACGTTATTTGATTCATGACACGACCGGCATTCCTTATCTATCAGCACAAACGGGATATTATCATTATCAATAGAAGCAATGAGAGGGTGACAGGAGGCGCAGTCGACTGCTTTGTGAGCATGAATTTCAGAATCAATGGAAAAACTCGGATTTATATTCCAGCTTAATAGATATACCGCAGCCAATATGAGCAGAAGTAAATCCCTGATATGAATAATCAACCGCATACCAGGATTATCGACAAAGTGACAAACTAATTTATTGGAAATGCCCGACTGCATTACAATTTTTTCTGTTGATTTATTAATTGTCCTGTCAATTACATCTTTTGTTTATCAAAGCTTTAAGCAGAATCCTAATTTTCCAGTATTTTCTAAATGTTTCCAACAATAGTAGAAATCGAACTCAAGAATCCCTGAGTTGTATTATTAAGGTAAAGAATTTTCCTGAATCAGCCGTTTTCTTTGTTTCAATAACCAATGGAATATTCCCTAAATAAGAAACAGATAATTCTTTTGCTTGCTTTTCACTACCTCCTATATCAAAAATGTCAATTTTTGCCTTGCATATTGGACAAATAAATCCCGACATATTTTCTATTATTCCAATTTTTTGTATTTTCATTTTTCTTGCAAGGTAGACAGACCTGGCTGAATCAATTAATGAAATCGTCTGAGGGGTAGTTACTATTACAGCCATATCCGGTTTCATTTCTTGAGTTAAGGTTATTATTTCATCACCGGTACCGGGAGGAAGATCGGCAACAAGATAATCTAATTTCCCCCAATTTACTCTTCCTAAAAAATTGATATAGCAATCTTGATCGCATTGGTCCACACCAGGCAACAGCCTGATCAGCAGCTATCATATTTG
>CAYPUP010000198.1:0-4893 GCA_964413795.1 uncultured Ignavibacteriales bacterium | reverse complement strand
AGATTGATCCCGATGGCCTCTACCAGTGGAGCAGTAAAAATCCACCTAAAACAATCTCCATTCATACTGCAGCAAAAATCATTAAAATTCCTGAATTATTATGGAAACATTCCAAATAAAGGCTGTTGTTCAATCATTCCTTGATTCAGGAATGATTGAAAATGGTTTTACTGAAGATGAACTGGCCTCGTTGTGCCACAAATTTATTATTGAGATATCCAGGAAGTCCCTAAAAAAATCATACCAGTTAGCAAAAGAATTTGTCAAACAAGCTGGGAAATTTAACGGTCCCTTAAAGATTGCTTCTTACAAAACTCTTGCAACTGTTGCCCATCTTTCTGGTGACTATACCCAGGCATTAAAAGCATACCAGAATATTAAAAAATATTCAGGACAGGATAAATTATTAAATGCACGCATTGACCGAGCTTTGATTGATGTATATATGTACCTCGGAGATTACAAAAAGGCTGGGGATGCAGCCAGGCGTGCCATCAGATGTTTTGAGGCTTTAAATAGTAAATCGGATTTGGCAATGACCAGAGTTAATTTTGCCAACACACTCCACCGCAGAGACCGCCACCGGGAGGCAGAGAAATTATATCATCAGGCTGAAAAATATTTTATAAAAACCAATAACAAAATTGCCGAAGCCAGATGCAGTTACAATCGAGCCAATACCCTTGTACAGCAATTTGATATCCCCAAAGCAGAGAAATTATATAAAAAGGCTCAATCAATTTATCTTACTGAAGATAACAAGCTCGATGCAAATGATGCCCTGTATGGCTTAGCCTGGCTTCACATGCTTTCCGGGGATTTTCATATCGCTTTGCTTGAATTATCAGAGTGTGAAAAGACATATCATGATAGTGGTGACAAACGGAGTGAAACTCTTTGTATTTTAGACAAAGCTGAAATATATCTGGGCTTGGGTTTGTATTCGGATTCCCTGGAGCTCAGCCGGATTGCAGAGAGCAAATTCAAACAGTTACTGCTTTATTATGAAAAAGCAAAATCAGCATTTTTCAGGGCGCAGGCAGCCCACGCCTTGTTTTTGAAATCAGAAACTCGGGCATCATTAAAAAGAGCAAAGGTTGAATTCCTTAAGGAAAATAATCATGGATTCCTTGGGGCCGTCTATTTATTAGAGTCAGACATACAGATTAGAAATAAATTAAAGAAGACTGAACTATTAGCTAAAGCTCGCAAAAGTTTTTCCAAAGCCCAGCTTCCCCTTTGGAGTGTTTTATGTGATTTTCGTGAACTGGAAAACCCCAAAAGAGAAAAAACAGCTCTGACAAGTCTTAAAAAAAATGGTGCAGTAGAACAGGTCCCGCATCTTTATGCTCATTGGCAGGTTGTTTTAGGTGACAATGAGTTTAATCAGGGAAGAATTAAATCGGCCCAATTGCACTGGCAAAAGGCAGCTGATAAACTTGACCTTGTAAGAGCGGAATTACCTCCTGTAGAATTAAGAAATAAATATGCTCATGATCAAAGTTCGCCTCATATTAGATTAATAAAATCGGAACTTGATGGCCAGCCCATAGTTTCTGCCGCCTGGTCAGAAAGATATAAAACAGCTGGTATCTGGGCGCCTCTCTCACAATCCCATGTTAATCAAAATATCCGCAAGAAGACTGTTGAGAGTCTGGATGCACTTGCCAGAAGGGTGGCTGCACTTTCGCGGCATATCGGTGGGGATTACGGAGAAAGAAAAATTTCTTTTGATATACAGGGGAAAACGCTTACCGACTTGCGAATTAAATTACAAAATAAATATATTGAGCTTGAGAAGAGAAAAATATCCAGCCCCGATTCAATTAATAAATTGATAAAAGATTTTAAATCTGTCTCAAATAGAATTCCAATTGTCCAATTTCATGTAAATGAAAGTGATATTATAATTTTTGTACATGAAAATGGCAAAACCAGGATTAATACTATTAAAGATGGCCGGGAGAAAATTAATCTGGCAATGCGTAAATGGCGATATCTTCTTGAAAGTGAATTGTTAACTGAACGGCTTGGCAGAACAAATTTAATACAACCTGAGAAAGCTTTATGGTCAGAGCTTGGTCAATGGTTGTGGTCGCCACTGGAAATAGGGGGAGAGGGTAAAGAGATATTATTATTACCCGAAGGTGAATTAGCCAATATTCCCTGGTCGGCATTAATTGTTAATGGATACTCTTTAATTGAAAAGCATAATTTTATCGTTTGTCCCAGCCTCAGACATTTTATTGCGTCAGAAAACGTGAAAATAAATTCTGATGAAATAAAGATATTTAGGGGTGCAGCCGAAAAGCTGCCATATCTTGATTTTGAGCTTAATTCTCTGGCAGAACTTGTTGGCAATGAACAATATAACAGACAACCATGCCAAAGAAAAGATTGGCCTTCAGATGGTGAATATAAGCTTTGGCATTATTCCGGTCATGCCAGCCTGCGTTCCGACAACCCCTTCTACTCATCTTTGGCTCTCGAAGACGGGCCTCTTTTTGCAGTTGATTTTAGATTTAAAGACTGCAAAGTAGGTCTAGTCACTTTAGCTTCATGCCGTTCAGGGGAACAATTATCAATTCCCGGAGAAGAGTCAACTGGGTTTGTACGGTCATTACTGGAGATGGGAAGTCGACAGGTTGTAGCCTCCCTCTGGCCGGTATCTGATAAAACTACGGCCAAATGGATGCATGCCTTTTATAAAAATTTATTTAAAAACAAAAATGTCCTTGCAGCTACACGATTTGCTGCCGATATTATAAGAGAGGATAGCCCATCAGCTTACCACTGGTCGGCATTTACAACTTTTGGCGCCTGCTCGTAAGGAGAGCTCTATGAGTTCTACAATTTTTCCAAAAGCCATAAAAGCAATATTATTGGTATTGGTCATTGTTGTATCTCCTCATCTAATCCTTCATGCCGGCAGTGGAACTGGGCAATACAAGAGTGGTGAGCTTGTCTGCAAAATGCAGCCAGGTTATGATATCGAAATTATCAATACTACTTATGGAACTACTACAAAGGGTTATGTTTCCCAAACAAGATGTTATCTCTTAAAAACACCAGATGACCAGGATAGCGAAAATTTGGCTGATTTAATCAGAACTCATCCTGGGGTCGAATATTGCGGCGCTAATTATTTCCTCAATTCACCAGAGTCTCTTCAGAAAAGCCAGCCTTTTATTGATCTGGAAATGACAGGTGATTACTTGACTCAAATTGCTGTAAGTGATTTTAATCTTGTTGAAGTTCATCAGATTTCAACAGGTGAAGATGTCAAAGTAGCAGTAATTGATGGCGGTGTTAATTTCGATCATCCAGAGTTTATATCTACAACTGATATTATTTCGGTTTATGATTATATAGATAATGATTCGATAGCTTTTGATGAACCAGGCGGGGTCAGTTCGGGTCACGGTACTTTTGTAGCTGGAATTATAAAACTGATAGCTCCGGATTGTGATATATATGTTTATCGGGTTCTTGATACTTCTGGACAGGGGGATGGCTATATTATCACTGAAGCATTACTTCAGGCAATTGATGATGGTTGTAAAGTCGTTAACCTCAGTTTGGGCATGTTAGGAAGACATGAAGCTCTCGATCATGCTCTTCAATATGCTAAAGAGATGGATGTTACTGTTATCACATCGGCCGGGAATGATTCAACTGAAAATGAAGCTGATTTCCCGTTCCCCGGAAAGAAGGTTACCTGTCTGACTGTTGCTGCTCTTGATTCATTAAATATTAAAGCTGACTTTTCCAATTATGGCAATAAAGTCGATATTTGTGCCCCCGGTACCAAAATATACAGTCCATTTGTTGATTCATCCTATGCGTGGTGGGATGGTACCAGTTTCGCAACTCCTTTTGTAACAGGTACGGCAGCATTGCTTTACTCCAATAATCCACAAATGAATGATGAACATGTCGTCTTTGCCATTACACATTCAGCAATAAATATCGATTCTCTTAATCCCGGGTTGAAGGGGAAGCTTGGATTCGGGCTGATCAATATCGCTGGTGCTCTTGAAATTGATATTGAACAACCATGCGGGGATGTGGATTTGGAAGAAGGAATAAATGTTGCAGACCTAACCTATCTTGTGAATTATATATTCAAAGGAGGAGCTGCTCCTGATCCAATAAAGCCAGGCGATACCGACTGCAACAGCGAAATCAATGTTTCGGATCTTATTAATCTCGTCAACTATATAATCAAAGGCAGCGACAATCCCTGCCTTGAATGTAAATAATCTCAAAAGTTTTCTAAAATTCAATAATAAAGTGAACTAAATAAGTTATAGCTATCTCTGTTAGGTAAGGTTGATTCATGTAGCCTCAATGATGATTTCTCAAAATCTAACTTGAGGTTTGGAGACCTTATACCTCTCTCGTTGGATTTCCCAACGTTGTTATTACAGACACGGGTGCGAGGATCCTCCGCACCCGCTTTTTTTAATAGTGCAAATCCATTAAAAAATAAAGCCACCCTATTATTATAAGGTGGCTTAACGTCATAAAGATACACTATGAGTAATATATCAATTATCACCATAAGTGGTGTTAATTGATGCTTTTTCGGCATCGACCAGGCCGCTGCCTTGTTGGAAAGCTGTCAATCCAATATCTTCAGCAGTACTTTTCAGAAGATCTCTAATTTGGACATTTGTATAAGTTGGATGGGCAGACCAAGCCAGGGCTGCTGCTCCAACAACCATCGGACAAGCCATTGATGTTCCGCTCATAATTTTATGATAGGGGAGATGTAGACCGCCGGGTTAAAACTTAAGATACAGATTGATTGGTATATATTTTTAATAAATAAGAGTTAAACTCTGCTTAATGCCTGTTTTCTGTTCTCGTAGGTGATATAGATTTCACCGG
>CAYPUP010000197.1:0-4902 GCA_964413795.1 uncultured Ignavibacteriales bacterium | reverse complement strand
CCATGACCACAATATATAGGGGCCTCCCATACAAATGTACGATGCCCCGAATATAATACTATGTAGTGTAATTACGGTCTGCTATGTATTCATGAATTCAGAAACTGGGAAACTGGGGTAGGGTCAACAACGAAAGCCTATGAGAAACTCCACAAGAATCCAAGAGGTTAGTCACATGAATGATTATGTTGTCATAACGGCTGTCAAAGATGAGGAAAGGTATATTGAATTTACTATCAAATCGATGCTTAAGCAGACGATCAAACCCTTGCGATGGGTTATTGTGGACGATGGGTCCACAGATAATACGCCCGCGATGATAAAGAATTATGCGGAAAAATATCCTTGGATCAAGTGTGTCTATGGAACAGACCAAGGACAACGAAAGCCAGGTGTAAGGCATATTAGGGCATTTTATCAGGGGCTAGATGCCTTGGACAAAACTGATTGGGATTTTATTGTTAAGCTTGACGGGGACTTAAGTTTTGAAGAAGATTACTTTGAAAAATGTTTTATGCGGTTTAATGATAACACAAAACTGGGAATTGGTGGCGGGGTAATATTAAATGTATTAGGTGACAAATTAATTCCTGAAAAGCATCCACTATTCCATGTCAGGGGGGCTACGAAAATATATAAAAGAACATGTTGGGAAGCGATAGGGGGAATAGTCGTCTCGCAGTGCTACGACACAGTGGACGAAGTAAGGGCAAATATGCTTGGATATCAAACCCGGAGTTTTTTGGACATTAATCTTATCCACCATCGCTATACCGGAAATGCCTATGGGAAATGGGGTAGTTCTGTAAAAAACGGGGTGGCCAATTATTTATCGGGTTACCACCCCTTATTTATGTTTGCCAAATGCGGAAAAAGGTTTTTGCAGAAACCCTATTCGATTAATGCGATCGGTCTTGGATATGGATACATTAATGGTTACTTGAAGAATATTCCTCAAGCTATTGACAGTGAAACAATTAAATACCTAAGACGGCAACAACTGCGAAGGTTAATGTGCATGTCAAGTATCTGGAAGTAACCGCAGTTTAATAAAATGCTTATTCGGGCAATAAAATTATTTGGGAGTTTAGTTGTATATTTAATCGATAATATTGTTAAACTGACTCGCAACGTTTTTGGAAAAGAGCAAATTGGTACATGCGTTGTTCTTTATTACCATTCGATAACAAATGAGCAGAGGGCGCTTTTTGGCTATCAACTGGATTTAATTTTAAAGCGGGTTAAACCTTTAAAAACATCTAAATTATGTGATCTGGAACTTGGAACTCACCACATTGCCATAACATTTGATGACGGTTTTGTAAGCGTGGTGCAAAATGCCATCCCCGAGTTGGAAGCGAGGAATTGCCCGGCAACAATATTTGTACCCCCTGCATGCCTCGGGGGACCTCCTTCATGGCCTGACATTTATGAAAGAGAAAAAGCTAATGAAGTGGTCATGGATATCCAGACATTATTGAAGACTAGAAATAATGACCTAATCACCATAGGTTCACACAGCCAGTCGCACTTAAATCTTTTACGGATTGGTGAGGCAGAAGCCAGAGAGGAAATAGCAGGATCGAAACTTAGGCTGGAAGAATTACTGAAACGGCAGATCGCAGAGTTGAGTTTCCCCTTCGGGGCGTTTAATGAAAATCATGTACAAATGGCAAAGGAAGCGGGTTATGAACGGGTTTTTTCGGTACTACCAGATTTGATAACCAATAATGTTAAAGGAAAGTTTGTATTCGGCAGAGTTAGAGTTGATCCAGACGACTGGCCTCTGGAGTTCCGACTAAAAGTTTATGGGGCTTATCGGTGGCTCCCCTTGGCGTTTGAACTAAAACGCAAGATGAGAAAGGTTATTGGTGGATAAAGTGAAAAATTTGCAGCCCTCAAGTGCTTGTATAACCTGAATTTCTCTGGCGCAGAAATGAACTATGGCAATAATAGAGGGATGATTCTCATTGGTTTTGGAGAGTCCTTATCGGCGCCGGAAGTGGCTTGGGATCTATTAGATCATGGGTTTATGGTGGCGGCCTTCATCAGACGGGGAATTTCCCCGCCTTTGCGGCGTATAAAGGGAATCAAACTTGTTGAGGTGACACCACCGGAGAAGGATGCATGGGAAACAGTTGACCAGATTCAACAGGCCATTGCGGACATCGGGGCGGAAACAATTCTGCCCTTGGATGATACATCAGTATGGTTGTGTGATAAGCTCTCAAACAGAATAACGATTCCCGTAGCAGGTGCAACCGGGGAAACTGCCCTACTCGCTCTCGATAAAAGAGTTCAATTAGATGCAGCACGGGATGCCGGATTCAATATTTCTGAAACTCAATACATCAATGCAGGTCATGAAATTTTAAATATTAAACAACTACCGGTCGTAATTAAGCCGGCGGCAGCCATAGCTGAAATAAATGGGAAACTCCTCAAAGGTCCGTTTTTCTTTTGTATTGAGGCAGAAGATTTAAAGAGGGCGGCAAACAACTGTAATTACGATGGGCCGATGATTGTTCAACCCGTTTTGAAGGGATGCGGTGAAGGAATATTCGGGTTAAATAGTTCAGATGGCGTAAAAAATTGGACCGCCCATCGCCGTATCAGGATGATGAATCCTTTAGGATCGGGATCAAGTGCTTGCCAATCTCTGGAAATTACCGATCAGCCAACCTTGCCTGCGGAAAGAATGCTCAAAAAAATAAATTGGCCGGGCATGTTCATGATTGAACTTTTGAGGGATTCGTCTAATCAAATGTGGTTCATGGAGTTAAACGGACGGTCGTGGGGAAGTATGGCGCTGGCGATTCGCTTGGGTTTACACTATCCGGCGTGGACAGTCATGCAAACGCTTGATCCCTCTTTCAAACCTCCGCATGCCCTGCCTCGGTATCCCGTAGTCTGCAGGCATCTGGGCAGGGAAATCATTCATGTTTTGGCGGTATTAAAGGGAAGAAAAGCCTATAAGTTGGTGCCAAATTATTCCAGAATAAGGACACTTTTAGAGGTATGTCGTTTTAACCAAAACGAAGAATGGTACAATTTGCGTGCAGATAATTCGGCTCTTTTTTGGGAAGACACCATTAAAACCGTTTCGGGAAAAGTATTTTCGCTTTGGGGATCCAGCTAAATGAGAATCCGTGCCGCTGTGCATGTGCATTCCGACTGGTCACATGATGGCAGCTGGCCTCTATCGAAAATAGCCTCCTTCTTTAGAAAAGCCGGATACCGTTGCGTTCTTACATCCGAGCATGATGAGTCTTTTGATGATGATCGCTGGCAGTGCTACAGGAAAGCATGCAGTGAGAACAGTACCAAAGACCTTCTAATCCTGCCGGGAATTGAATACAGCGACAACCAGAATATTGTTCATATTCTGGTCTGGGGTATCAATCCTTTCTTAGGCAAGGGAAGAAAGATAGATGAAATATTGTTGAGGGTAAGGGAATTGAAGGGTGTGGCGGTACTTGCGCATCCTTCCCGGAAAAACGCCTGGCAACAATACGATGAATCATGGATGCCGTTATTGTCCGGCATCGAACAGTGGAACAGGAAAGCAGATGGGGTGGCCCCCAGCAGCGAAGCGCAATTTCTCATATCCAAGCATCCCACGCTGCTCCCTTTTGTTGGTCTTGACTTTCATCGCTTGAACCAATTCTTCCCATTAGTCATGGCCTTACAAATTGATGGGAGTTTGACCGAAGCAGCAGTGATAGATGCGCTTCAAGAGCAAAGGGGCGCAGCAAAAGTCTTGGGTGTGCCAATCAATTATTTTTCGATAGGAATATTGTCTGGGGCCGCTAAAGGAATAGAACATTTCAGGAAATATCTTCGAAGAAAAGTTAAAAGTAAATAAATAAAGCAGCGAGGCTTAAGATACCTGATCATGTTTTAAGGAGACCAGATGGATCTTTCAATTATCATTGTTAACTGGAATTCAGTCAATTATCTGAAGGAATGTCTCAAGAGCATTTTCCAGGAAACAAAAGGAATGAATTTTGAAATAATCGTTGTAGATAATGCCTCTTATGATGGTTCTGAACAAATGATCGCCACAGAATTTCCGCAGGTAAAATTCGTTCAAAACAACGAAAATGGAGGCTTTGCTAAAGCCAATAATCTCGGCTTTCAATACGCATCAGGGCGAAACCTGCTATTTTTAAATCCCGACACCATGATAATTGGCAACGCTATAGGGGAGATGTTTGAATTTTTGGATTCGGGGTCGGATGCCGGGGCTGTAGGGTGCAAGCTACTCTATTCCGATCTTAGCATACAATCACATTCTGTTCAGCCCTATCCGACTATCATAAACCAAGCCTTGGACATTGATTACCTGAAAAATAATTGGCCCCATTGGAAATTGTGGGGTCTGGAAGCATTGAATCAGGAAAGCAAGCTGTCGGCAAAGGTAGAGGTTGTGCCTGGTGCCTGCATCATGATCAAAAGAGATGTTTTTGAGGAGGTGGGTCTTTTTAGCGAAGATTATTTCATGTATGCGGAAGATATTGATCTTTGCTATAAGGTAAACCAGACAAAACGTAAGGTTTTTTTTGTCAAAGGAGCGGAGGTAGTTCACCACGGCGGGGCAAGTAGTAGACAAGAAAAGATTAATTATTTTTCAGTCGTTTTGACCAGGGAATCCGTTTTTAAATTCCTGAATAAGACCCGTGGAAAAGGGACGGCGATATCCTATCGAATAGTGATGTCGTTTATCGCAATCGGGCGCATGGCGATCTTGATATTGGCCATGCCCTGGGCAAACTGGAAAGGACAGGGCGGCGCGTTAAGGGGGACATTCAATAAATGGAAAAAAATATTGAGATGGTCAATAGGGTTGGAAAAGTGGGCTCGCGAATTGAGATAATCCCGTCCTCAATGCAGCAATAGTTT
>CAYPUP010000196.1:0-4911 GCA_964413795.1 uncultured Ignavibacteriales bacterium | reverse complement strand
ACAAATAACGCACTAAGATCTATCAAAAAGATCGGGATTTCTTCGACTAAGGCAAAAAAAACAAATATTGAAAATAAAAATTGATACACAGCCCATCGGGGATTTGTCACAATCAACAGAATAATAGGTGCGGCCAGGAGAAGAAATATGCGATTGTATTTACCCTGCCACAATAGAAAACCAAGAATTGAAATTATTATCAGTAGTGAAAAGTATAATATTTTGATCAGATAAGGTCTGTTATCATTAATAAACTGATTTTCCATAACTTTTTCTCATAAACTGATTAACAGTTTATCCATTAATTACACTCAAATCAAGGAATAATATATTATCAATAAACCACCACCAATTATCAAAATGTTCTTTTTTTCCAAAACATTTTGCATAGCCGGCCGTATCCACATTTATAAATATTATGGGATGGTCTTTATGAAGGAAGGTATATAAAACGGCGCTTCTGAATTGGGTGCGACTCTGATAATGCTGGTTACATTTAATTTTGGATACAGTATCGCTTTGTTATGTGGTGCGGTTTTTATATCTGATTACTTATTGAATGATTTCACTTAAATCAGCATGGAAAGCAATAAAAAATATCACTTTTATAGAATGTAGTTAATTTTATTGAATAATAGACTTTTTCGATTATTCTGCCTTTTATTCCATTAAAAATCGTTGTTTATCATATATTTTTATGCTAAGTTATGTTTTATTATCGAATAGAATAGAATATATGAATGAAATCTTTTATTGATTTCTTTTTGATCTTATACTAAATATCAGGATAAAATGATGAGGAGAACAATAAATTTGGTAACAAGGAGTTAAAAATGAAGTTGAAAACCGTACTACTTCTTCTGGTATTATTAACTGCCACGGCCTTAGCTGAGGTTCCCGATTGGAAAGGGAAGTTTGGTGTGGGGGGCCGTGTACCGGTCTTTATGCCGATGTTCGAGGGGAGTGAATTTGAACTCTTCGATAATAAAATAGAACCATTCGGAATGGGTTGGGATGTCGGTGGCCATGTCCGCTTAGGACTTACCGATAGGCTGGTTTTGAATTTATCAATAGCCTATGCTTCATCCTACGATGACAGCACCGCTACCAGCGACCAATCATTTAGTTTTAATAATTCCGACAATGCTTTTGCCCGTCTGGAAGGGGTTCTTTTTGGATTGACCGCTAATTACTATTTCCGTTATGAAGAAAAGACTCAACCCTACATAATTGGTGGTATCGGGGTTGACAGTTGGCGCATCAATCGCCGCCGGGTTCTAACCGGCACCAATCCCTACACCCCTACCGTCAATGATTTCAATTTGAAATTCGGCGCCGGTGTCAGCTACTGGTTAAGTGAAAAATTCACTTTTGATTTCCAGGCTCTGTTTACTATGGGCTTGTTTAAGTTTTCTACAAACTGGCCCGAAGAACAATACGGTCCCCGCGATTGGAGTTCATGGAAAGAACGCCCCTTCAAAGCCTATCTTGAGCCATCACTCGGCTTGACATATTACCTCTTTGGTACTCCGGATACCGATAAAGATGGCGTCAATGATAAAAAAGACCAGTGTCCCGAAACTCCGTTAGGAGCGGTAGTTGATGTTTACGGCTGTCCGGTTGACAGTGATGGTGACGGTGTTTATGACGGCTTTGATATGTGTCCGGATACTCCCAAAGGAGCCAAGGTTGATACCAAAGGCTGTCCGATTGATTCTGATAAAGACGGCGTTTTTGACGGCATAGATCAGTGCCCAAAAACTCCCGAAGGTGTCGCGGTTGATGATATCGGCTGTCCGTTTGATAAAGACAAAGATGGTGTTTATGATTATAAAGATAAATGTCCAGACACACCGGCTGGCGTAAAAGTTGATGCCGATGGTTGCGCGATCGATACGGATAAAGACGGCATTCCTGATTATAAGGATAAATGCCCGAACACTCATGTTGGCGTCGAAGTTGACTCGATGGGTTGCCCGTTTGCCGCTATCTTAAAAGAGACAGTAACTTTACAGGGTGGGTTGAATTATTCATCAGGTTCCTTTACAATCTCCGAAAAAGCTGTTCCTGAACTTGATGAAATTGCCGAGACTATGTTAAAGTATAATTTCATCAATATCGAACTGCGCGGCTACTGCGATTCTGACGGGGCTGAAGCTTTTAATCAGACCCTTTCTGAAAACAGAGCCAAAGCGGTTTTTGACTACCTTGTTGGCAAAGGTGTTGCCGCAAATCGCATGACAGTTAAAGGCTTTGGTGAAGATCCCAAGTTCTTCATCGCTCCCAATGACACCCAGGAAAATAAGCTCAAAAACCGCCGGGTTGAAATTGAAGTAGTTAATTAATCTTTAGTATTTACTAATAGAAAACCGCACTCTGAACAGGGTGCGGTTTTTTTATTCTAATATTATTTATTTTATCTTAATACGATAGGCCAATAGATAATTCCATATTTATTCTTGAATAAAAATCCTCAATGTCCAATCTAATTGAATCCAAATCTTTGAGAAATTGTTCTCGCTGATTTTCACTAAATTCCTGCGCCAGCTTTTTGTAATAGTCTATACCGCTATTGATATTATCAATAAATTCCGAAAAATAAGCCGAGGTCTTTTCTACCATGCCAATGGAAGCTTTTTCCGATTCCGATATTATATAGTCATAGTAAAGCTGAAGTTCTTTGATAAACATATGCGGCCGGTTGTTATCAGAAAGAAGTGAAACCCGCCCATAAATATGATCTATCATTTTTTCAAGTGTTGTGACTTTGGAAAAATTTACGATGCCTGGTCCGCAGCAGATAGTGGTCAAAGGATTAGGCTCAATTTTATTCCTCGACAGGACTCCCCCAGCTAAATCCCGGCAAAGGCAGGCTTTGGTAAGAGTGTATTTTTTTAATGCCTCTTTTTTCTCGAAAGATAAATCCTGTTTGGATATACTCTTCAATTTCATTTTCTGGTATGCATGTGAAGCAGTACACAATTCTTTTTTTGTAAATTCAGTATTAAATGACAAAAATCCTTTGGGGCAGGAACTTCCCGGCTTGCCATCTTCAATGGCCTTTAAACGATTTTTCTCAGCAGACGAAGTCTTTAAATTCCAAAAAGGAATGCCCAAAGGAGAATTCTCGCTCAGCTGGATATCTTTTTCATCGGCTGCAGCCAGTTTTTCGAGATGGTCATCATCGACATTGGTAACTTCAGGCACTAATAAAAACGGAGTCCCCCAGCCGGTTCGGAAAAGATCATAATGTCTAATTAAAAATTCATTTTCTTCAAAAGTACCAATTCCCCCCTGAGCTGTAATATATACTTTATATGGGGTTGATTTTGGAGAGAAGCCCTTCCTGGCTATAGCTGTTTTATAATATTCATATAAATCAGAAACAAATTCATCCCTTCTGATTTTGAACTCATCAAGGATTGGCCCCATCAATTGACCCTTGGTAGCAAAGGCATGTCCACCGCAGTTTAAGCCGGACTCGATCCTGTACTCTGAGACCCAAACGCCTGATTTAGCCAATAGCTTGCCTTGTATATAAGCAGAGCGAAAATCGCTTACTTTCAGAGTAATTTTCTTTTTTAAGCATCCCTTCTCATCCGGTAAAAAATCTTCAAAACTACTGATATAATTATAAAGGCGGCGATTCATTCCGGCTGAAAAGACTATTGACGATCTAAGTGTGCTTAGAGCAAAACCGCGGAAAGCCGACATGGCTATCCCCTGTTCGGGAGGGAGGGTTACTCCCCGGACAACTTTATCCCGATCAATTTTGGACATAATATTGACATCGATACTCCCCGGAAGAATTTTATTTCGAAGATCATTTTGTAATTTTAATTTTAGAGCCTGATCTTTTTCATTCAGCATACTGGTATATTCATCTTTAAGATCCGAATCCGGAAGCATCCTGAAATATTTGGAGATATCTGTATCATCTTCAAAGGGAAGGTTTTTGAGTTCCTCAATCTGCTTTTTTACCACTAAATCGACAAGATTTAAATAAGCTGTTATTCGGCGCGCCCGTGAATCATCCTCTTTGGCATCAATGGCCTCATAAGGGAGATTGTTCTTCTCCGAATGAAACTTCCTCATCTGTTCTATGAGGATATCATCCCCGATGGAAATAACCGATGAAATGCCAAATTTTGCCACCCGCAAAGGACTATCAATCGTAAATCCGGTACCCATTACCGGGATATGGAATCTGTGATAATAGTTTTGCTCCCCTATATTATCAGAAGGCATGAATTGTCTTTCCGCCAACTTTATCTCCTTTTTAGACCGTTCATCAGAATATTCAGCATTGATTCGATATAGGATGAAGAAGGAACGCCTAATTCTTCTTTAACCCATGGAAATTCCAACGATTTAAGGGCCAGCACCATAATATGAGCTGTCTGATCTGTATTTTCTACATCCAGTTCTTTAGATTCGTTGCCATCTATCAATATCTGTTTTACAATCTCTTTTTCTTTTAATACGAATTGTTTTCGGAGTTTATCAACAAATGACCAATAATAATTCCAGGTGTCCTGGGTGACATAATAAAAATTTATCAATTCGTGTAATTTTGTCATTTTGGTGCTAAGATGCGCCCGAAGCTTGCCGGTGGTAGTGGTTTCTTTTTCGACTGCTTCCTTGATATGTGACAATAGCAATTTAAATTCGTTTTCAACAACCTTGTTGAAAATCGCATTTTTATTTTTATAGTTTTTATATATGGTGGCTTTTGATATATGTGCATTTTTGGCAATCTCGTCCATTGTTACCTTTTTCAATCCATATTTTGAAAAAAGGTCCTGGGCTATTTCAATAAATGCATCATTTTTCATAAATCACGATTGTTCCTTTAAAAACGTTCTATACAAAAAACGTTTTTTGTATACCCATGTCAAGTATTTTATTTGT
>CAYPUP010000195.1:0-4940 GCA_964413795.1 uncultured Ignavibacteriales bacterium | reverse complement strand
ACAAAACCACGACGGTGATATAACCGCAACAAATTCATACGAACCTCTTATTCTTAATGAAATTGACGGTGCCGTAGATGTTATCAACCAGCGCGGTATTATCAAAGCACAACACATAACCGGTACTTTTAAAGCAGTTAACGAATATGCCCCGATCTTCGCCTACCATAACGAAGGATTGCTCGATTTAAACAATATGCGGGGAATGATTGATGTCATCTGGGCTGACGGCGATGAGGGAGCTTCTATTATATCTTCTCAATATGGAGAAGTTAAACTGGCTATGGATGAATATATTGATCTTAACTTTAAAGCTAAAATGATCAATGGAAAAATTGTCAGTGTATTTCCGATAAAGATCAAAACAACCGGAACCACCCAGGAAGGGGAATATGTTTTTGGTGATGGGGGAGCTACTTTGACGGTAAACGGAATAAACTCAACTATAATTCTCAGCAAAGCACATTAAGAGGGCATACCCCTGTTTATTATCAGATATTTTCTAATCCCTATTCTTAACTTGCTGAGGGCGTAGAAACTTTCTCCAGTATTTCAGCCTGCTCTTTAATCTTCTTTTCAATGTCAATAATGACAGCATCATCAAAATAAACTTTGGTTTCAAAACGGACAAGGTTGGTCAGTTCATCCATCACGGTTCTGATGGTATTGACCGCACTAATGACAACATCAAGTGATTCATAAGCCCGGTTGTCCTGATCGATCAACCGCCCGTTTTCAATATCGACTTTCATCAATTGCGTCCGTCCGATAATGGTACCAACGGCATTATTGACATAATGATTAAAAGTGCCGGTAACCGCCTTTAATGTTTTTAAAGCCGCTTTTTCAAGTTCGGCTTTGGCTACTTCATGCTTAAGAGAATGGTTTTTCCGGGATAGTTTTTCTACCGTCAGGAATTGGGAATACAGCATATAATTGGCTTCAGAAAGCAATTCGACCGGTGAGCCAATATTTATTTCAAGAAATTCCGCTTCCTTTATGGTCAGATCAGGAAGAGTCTCTTTTATCTTGAGATAATCCTCATCCTTTAAATCCAGAGATTTGCAAAGAGAGTCGGTATATTCTATGTTATCGGACAGGTTTGATTTAATCGGAATCAACGTAAAGGGAGCAATCAAATTAGCTAAAGCCGCAATTTCGGAGAGGCCGGGTTTGTTTTTATTTTCTGACTTAAATATAGCATGATGAGCACCAACTGCAGATGATATAATTTCCGGAAGATGCCACTGTTGTAATAGAAATTGCCCGACCCGGGCATGGTTGGTTCCCCAGACATTCTCTTCAAGAGTTTCAAGCTTTTCACCCATGGAGACTTTTTTCCAGATTTTACTGTATTTATCCGGGAATGAACTCTCCAGAATCAGGATGCCGATGTCATGCAGTAAGCCACCGATGAAAGCCTCTTCAGGATAACCAATTTTGACTGTCTCAGCAATTCTCCTGGCAGTAATTGCCACGCAAAGGGAATGGCGCCAAAACCGGGTCCGGTCAACCGAAGATGCCCACTTGCCGGTCATATCATAAACCGAAGAAGATAAGGCCAGAGCGGTGATTACTTTGGAACCCAGCGTCATAACCGCCTGACTCATGGAACCGACCTTGTTGGGCATCCCAAAATATGGACTGTTAGCCATTCGTAAAACTTTAGCCGTCATAGCCGGATCATGCAGAAGAACATCAGCCAGATCATTCACTGAGGAATTCTGATCCCGGCTGACTCTTAAAACTTCCGCAAGAGTCTGAGGCAGCGAGGCCAGTTCCTTGTGTTCTTTAAACAGATTTTCGTGAAACTCTTTTATGATAAATCTCCTTTTTGTATGATATCGGCTGATTATGAGATTTATTTTAACGAATGAACGAGATGAATATTAATCTGTTATTTTCTTCAACAGGCGGGCTACCCGGCAGCCAAGAACCTTGTAGTTACACTCAGTCAAACCTTGATAATTGTATGCCTTTTGAGCATATTTCAGCGCCTGGGTATAGTCTTTTTTCTTGTGCTCAAGATACATGGCCATTTCTATGTTGGCTTGCATCCCCTGCCTGGAATTTGATGATTTCAGTTTTTCCCAGATAGAAACAGCCTTTTCAAATTCACCGGTTTTTTTGTAAATCTGCGCATTAAAAAGTAAAATATCATCAGCGAGATTATCCTGGTTTTGATCAGAAATACGGTTATTAATATCCAAAGACTGATCATGATTTTTTCGCCGGATATGAATCTTTGAAAGAGAATGCAGATCATCGATAGAATCCAGATTCTTTCCGTTCTCCTGAAAGATCGATGCAATTCTCTCCATAATAAAAGCCAGGGTCAGAATATCGAGGCGGTTATGCTCCATAACCGCAGCCATATTATTCAGGTTTTCTTCGTTGAGCCACTCAAAATAAACAGACGGTACCAGATAGCCGGGGATATCATCTATGCGATAAAACGAAAATATTTCCCTCTCGACGTTGGTCAGAGAACAGTCACCGAGACGCCTTTTGTAAAGCCGTCTGACCGAATGCAGAAGATCGATATGCTTATCATGCTTAATCTTTTTTGCTACCCGATTTAGAATTAACCTGTCGCGCAAGATAGGCAAATCAAAAGCAGCCCCGTTGTAAGAAACAATTGAATTGGTTTCACTGAATTCACCGGAGAGATCTTCGAGCATGGCGGTTTCATCAGAGTAATCAGGAATTATATACTGGCGAATTTCAAAACCATAATCATTAAATGATCCGACCCCAATAAGAAACGGCACGGTCCCAGTCCCTCCTAATCCGGTTGTCTCCGTATCAAAAAACCTGAGGCTTAGCCTGTTTATATAATTTGTATCATCTTTAAGCGTAAATGCCAAGAGAGGATATTTTTCATTCTCAGAGATATTATTTAGCGGCGAATTTCCATGATGGTACGAAAAGTCATAAAGGGTTTTAACAAGGCAGTAGCTTCCGGCAAAATTACTGACAATTTCACCCCCTAATTGAGTTGCCATTTTATTGTATCTTTGGGGGAGGGATTTTTTTTGGATGCTACTTTTTCAGCAATTAAGTCTTTCACCCGGGCAAGTCTGTTCTGAATATTACTCATCACTTTTTTTTATGGTCTTGAGGGCCGACTGAATTTTCAGAAGGGTAAAACGATCACTATTATTTTCGAGCAGCTTGTTATGCCAGCCGCAAAGATCTTCAGGATCAGCATTTATTATAGCCGCAGCAGCATGAGCCCGTGTTCCGGCAATAGGGGAATTAAACGCCTGATAAGATAAAATCTCAATGGCATGATCGGTTTTGATCTCCCTTAAAACATCACAACAAAGATTCCCGACCATAATTCTTTGCGAATTAATAGAATCAGCCACAAAAGAAATGACCTTTTGCGTGTCTAATTTTAAGAGGGAATTAACCGCTTCCAGGCGGGCGCCATAAAAATCATCAGCAAAACAATTTATAAGATCTGGAATAGCTTCAGTGATGGCGAGTTGTCCGCAGGAGACTACTGCCGCTTTACGAACCTGCCCCAATGTATCAGCTAACGATTGCATTACTATCTCATTTGCTCTGGTATCGCCGATTTTACCTAACGCTTCAACAGCCTGATCACGCACACTCCAATCACTGTGTCCGCAGACATTAATCAACGGATGAACCGCGGAGCTATCTTTAATATCCCCTAACGCCCAGCATATCCGGCCAACAATCAATTCCTCTGATCGGTTAAGCGAGGAGACTAAATAGGGAACAGCTTCGCCTCCGATCCTTTGCAGAATCCAAATAACTGTCAACCTCTCGCGGGCCGATTTGGTGCTTAATTTCTCCACCAGCCAGGGAACCGCCGGTGCGCCGAGAGCAGCTATCGAATCCATCGCCGGTTCTGTTAGATCACTATAACGGAGTTCTCCCGACGAGGCAATCACAAATAGCGAGTCTATTTTCTTTTCCAATCCGGACCGGGCGGCAGCTTCTGACGTTACTAAACAAGCAGCCAGAGCCAATACAATATATAATTTAATAGTAAATTTAATCATTACTGATCTCCGGTTTTCGTACTGTCAGGCGGGTAAAGCTCGATATCCATTCCTCCCCCCCATTTGGAGGGAGTTTTCCAGTAATAATTATTATCGCCATAGCCGGTATATTGATCGGTTCCGCCCAAATCCATAAAAAGGCCGATTGACCCAAAGGATCGCCTGGGGTTGCCATAGCCATGGGTATTGGTTTTTGTCTTAACAA
Organism: uncultured Ignavibacteriales bacterium; assembly: GCA_964413795.1. Classification (GTDB taxonomy): domain Bacteria; phylum Zixibacteria; class MSB-5A5; order GN15; family FEB-12; genus DAOWMZ01. Next base: position 698 of record CAYPUP010000195.1, on the reverse strand, counting down.
AATAATGATCATCCCCTTCATTGTCGATCAGAGCCCCAATTCCGTTGGCTGAACCGGCTGCCTGGGAGAGGTCATAGGCGGTGTAGGTGTCGTCGCCGTGGCGATCAAGAAGGATACCGCAGGAATAATCATGACCACAGCCCTGCATCAACCCTTTCCCGAAATAGACATCATCGCCATAGTCATCGACCAGAATTCCCAGAGACATATGCGTGGCCGCCCCCTGAGCATACTGGTATGACTGGTAATTATCGTTACCGGAAGAATCATATAATATTCCCAAGGACCACCAATAGCTGGTTCCCTGGGCAAAGATATCGGAGTAATAGCTGTCGTTGCCGCTGAGATCGACAATAACCCCTATACCCCCGGAGGCGTAGGGTCTGAGTCCATAACCAAATCCCTGTGACAATGAGAGGTAATGTTCATCGTAGCGCAGTACATCTTTATATTTCCCCCCGGCGTAATAACTATCCGAACCTTTGATATCATAGATTGCTCCCATCCCTTCGACAAAACCAAACCCCTGGGAATATAGAGCGGCATTGTAAATATCCCGGCCATCCTCATCGATTAACAACCCCATCCCGAAAGTCCCGGCCCCCTGAACATGAGTGTCGCCATCGTAGCGGTCATCACCGAGGGCATCGTATAATATGCCAAATCCAAAATATCCTGACCCTAATCCAAATGACTTG
>CAYPUP010000194.1:0-4985 GCA_964413795.1 uncultured Ignavibacteriales bacterium | reverse complement strand
TCTTCGAATATGGACCATCTTAAGCACAAATCAATGGCGCTTTTGAGACAACCTCTAAAGGGTGGACCACCCATATATGTTAAACTTCTTCCTCATCATACGGCACGACCAATTTTACATCGGGGCGGGCGAACATATACGGAAAACCGGTCAGATCTCCTCTTGTAGCAGTACAGACATAAAAAACGGTTGCTTCAAAAATAGCAGTTACTTTTTCGCACGGGGCATCTTTTTCTAAATCACGATAGTATCGTCCTACTTCAATATGCATTTTTGGCTGCCAATGATTAGCCGGATTAACCGTAATTGCTTTGATCCGTTTATCCTGAACGTGAACTTTCATTACTTTGCGAAGATATTCCAGAAGTTCTTTATGTTTTTGCTTATCAATCATAATAGAGTAATAAGAAATATAAGAATAGAAATTCTACTTCCTCGACTTAAACATTGCTATCAGACCAACCAAAAAGAAAAGCCCGTTCACTCCCCAGACGGCCACTTCAAGAGGCAATTTTTCGTTATACCCGGCCGACTGCATAACCCGGAACAGTATAAAGTAAATAAGGGAAATCATTGCTCCAATGGCAATTGAGACCGCGACACCGCCCCGACGAGGATTTGATGAGATAGGGATGCTAATTAACATTACGATAAAAATTGTAACGGGAAATGAATATTTAAGTCCCAGGTCAACCGATTCTCGGATATAGGGGCCGCCGGTTCGTTTCATCAGGTCGATATATTTTTTTAGTTCGTCGAGCCCCATATCCTCCGGTTTGCCGATTTTTTTAGTGAAATCCTCAGGGACTTCCTCTATATCCGGAAGCATCATTACTTCGAACTCGCGGTAATCTTCCTCCCCCGTTTTGGTAAAAGTTCTTTCCACGCCGTTTCTGGCCATCCATTTATCAGTTCGATAGACAATCGTTTCGGCGGTTATAATTTTTGATAAGCGGTCATTATCGGTAATACAAATTTTAAGATCGCGTCCTTCCATGCGAAGAGCATTGAAATTATTCAGTGTATAAAAATAATCCGGATGAACCTGGCGATATATATTGGTGATATGCGTTCCGGAAGTGCGTGACTTTTTTTCGATAGTATATTCTTTTATTTCGAGTCGTTTTTTATTAGCGGGGGGAAATATGTATTCGTTATAATAAAAATGTCCCCCTGCCAGTAATAAGGCTACAACCATAAAAGGAAGGGAAATCCGGTACAATGAAAATCCGGAAGCTTTCATAGCCAGAATTTCATTGCGGCGGGCTAAAAGGGAAACAGAAAAGAGGGATGCAATAAGTACAAACATGGGGAGGAAGGATTTAATAACCCAGCCGCTCCAGTAGAAATAATATTCGATGATTTGTACCAGGGGGACCTGGTGATCGACAAAATCGCGGAGTTCCTCAATCACATTGATAATAATAATAGTCAGGCCAAAACCAAGCGTAACAACGATCAGAGCGGAGAAAAAAGATTTGAGAAGATAGAGATCAATTTTTTTTATCATTGCGCCTCTTGCCTGTCTGTCTGAAAAATGAGAAAAGGGGTCTTTCGGACACCACTTTATAAATAAGATACAATCCAGCGACGCCGAAGACAACATTCGCTCCCCAGGTAGCCCAGAAAGGGGATATTATGTCCCTGTCGGCCAGATCTTCCCCTCCGATAATCCAGGCCCAGTAAATGACAAACATAATTATCGAGGTCGTGATCGCCATACCCATTCCCCCTTTGCGCGAGATCATACCAAGAGGTGCGCCGATCAGTATAAAAGCCAGTGATGCAGCCGGAAGAGAATATTTTTTGTAAATTTCTACGGTGAATTTATTAACTAATTTGGTTTGTGCATCTATCTGCTGGCGGCTGCGCTGGATTGTCTGATATTGATTCATAGCTTCACGTTTTACCTGGTCGAAAGCCAATTCGCTTGCAACGGTATCCTCTCCCTTAAATACAAAGGTGTCACTGTACAGGTATTTGAATTTTTGGTTAAGCGTTGTAGTTATTTTTTCTTTGAAAGGACCTATTGTATTTTTTGCTCGACTAACATCCACCTGCATTTGCTCGATATTTTTTTCTCGGTCGGTCTGGTATTCCTGATCGGTTCTTTTAAACTCGGAACTGGCATCGGCGATATTAATTACATGCTTTTGAAAAACCAGCCGTCGATAGTTCTCCGGTTCTTCAGTATCGAGCTTGTGGATTTCTCCGTTATAGAGAGTGAATTGTAATGACTTGCCATCGTTGATGTAATGCATAAATCCATATTCTGCAACAACAATTTGCGGCTTGGTGCGGTTCTCGGTTTCAGTTATCCGCACTCCTTCCACCCGCGAGGTAGTGTGATCGATTTTATCAATCAAAACCAGCCAGCCGGGGATATCGGAAATAAAAATCCCGGAACGGAAAACCAGAGTTGGCCGCATAGCGGCGATATCTCCCCATAGGAGACGAGCCTTTTTATTCAAATCGGGTAGAATCGTGTCATTAAACTGAATCATGCCGGCCATAATAAGAGTTCCAGCAACAAGCAAAGGCATCATGACCCGCATCAGGTTTATGCCCGAGGCTTTGATAGCCGTGATTTCAAAATCAGAGGTAAGCCTTCCAAAAGCCATTAATACCGCTACCAGCACCGCCATTGGCACCGATAGCGCCAGCATCCAGGCCAGATTCAGGGCAACCAGTTCCAGTGCTATCCAGATTGAGATATTCTTATCAATAACATGATCGATAATCCGGGGAACATGGTCGATTACCAAGAGGAACGTTATAGTAAAAAAGGCAAAAATAAACGGCCAGAGATGTTCCATCAATATGTAGCGTGTCAGTTTCTTCATAAATCTCCGTCAATATATTGTTTATACAACCAGGAGCCAAGTTTTTAAACTAATATAGCAACTTTTTATAATGCAAATTTTACCCTGAATTGTTTCCTTTTAAACAATTTTAATTTTCCTTATTATTACTTATGCCGGAGTTTATTAGAAATATTTATCGAATATCTGAATCTGAATATTCAGATGATATATCAAAAACCTTAAATGAGCCAATGGCTCTTCATAAGTCACTGCCCGGTTATGAACCAACGCCGCTTGTTTCTTTGCCCAGTCTGGCTGATTTTCTCGGAGTAGGTGAAATCCTTGTAAAAGATGAGTCGTATCGGTTTGGCTTAAAGGCTTTCAAAGTTTTGGGGGCATCTTATGCCATCTATAAATATTTCAAACAATTATTCGAACAAATGACAGGGTGTTTGTTTACTATAGAAAACTTTAATGAATCCTATATTAAAGAACACACTTCGCCTGTCCCCTTATGTACCGCCACCGATGGCAACCATGGCCGCGGGGTTGCTCATGTGGCTAATCTTCTGGGATTGAAAGCCTATATTTATATGCCCAAAGGAACTGTTCAGGCTCGGATTGATAATATTGTCAATGAAGGGGCAGGGGTAATCATAGTCAATGGTGATTATGATGAGGCGGTTGAGCGGGTAAAGATAGATGCCGAAAATCATGGCTGGCAGATTATTTCCGATACCGCCTGGGAAGGCTACACTGAGATTCCGTTTTGGATACAAGAGGGCTATGCGACTATGTTTCTGGAAATCAATCAGCAGTTAAAAGAGATGGGAAAAAATCAACCTGGGATTGTTTTTGTGCCGGGGGGTGTGGGAGCTTTGGCGGCAGCAACTATGACATTTTACAGCACCCCCTCCAATAATGCACAAAGGGTGTGTGTGGAGCCTACTGAGGCAGCCTGTCTTTTGGAGGCAGTTAAACTGCATCATGGAGAACCAAAAAAGACAACCGGGAAACTAAATTCTATCATGGCCGGTTTGAACTGCGGCTTACCCTCGATAACAGCTTGGCCGATTATCCGGGACCGGATGGATTATTTTATGACAATCGAAGATGAATATGCGATTAAAGCTATGAGGCAATATTATTATCCTGTCGGTGATGACCCGCGCATCATCTCCGGTGAATCAGGCGCATCCGGATTGGGAGCATTATTGGCATTAATTGAGTCTGATATATTGGAACATGCCCGAAAGTTGCTTAATATAGGTAGAGATTCCCGAATTCTGTTGCTTAACACCGAAGGGGACACCGACCCGGAAAATTTTAAGAGAGTGGTTTCTCAAAAATAGAACAGAATTCCGAAAACTCCGCGTAACTCTTAAAATTCATATAATCAAATTATTTAGATTTTCACAAAAATAGCTATTTATTCGTCTATATTATATATCTCAAGCTGATAATAATTTTGCAGGATATTGGTAATGAGCTGTAAATAAAAATTTGACAAACATAGCTAATTTAGTATATTTTGGTAGATTATAAAGTGAGGGGAATTTTATGTTTAAACGAATCGTAGTCTTTACAGGGTTGATATTAGTAATTTTTTCATCTCAAATTACCGCCACTGTCGATCTAAACCTTGAACATACATTTACACTCCCTATGGCCGGGGAAATAGATTTTAATGATCTTGAGAACGATGGTTCGTGTGAGGTATTGATTGTACATGATAGTAGTATCGTCCTCTATTCACCTTTATTGGATCAGACTCTTTTTTCAACAACTATTGACAGTGCATATACCTATTATATTGACAAATCTCTTTTTGAGGATGTCAATCATGATTTGATCCCTGATATTTTAATTTTATTAATATTCAACTATTATAATCCAGTTTACTATAAGGTGATCATGTATGACGGAGCGAGTAATTTTCAAAACATGGCCACTGTAATGCATACTGCTCCACTTTCATTTGGATTAATTTATCAACAATTAAGAACATTTGATGTTATGGACTGGAACAATGATGGCTACAATAATCTAATCATATCTTTGGATTCAATTTCGGAAGAAAGCGGATCCGACAGCATGAAGATTTCGGGATATACTTTTACATATTTTTCTTTTCCTGATTCGATTATTAATACGAAATATGATACTATGTCTTTATCTAAT